>DPWB01000349.1:3499-9659 GCA_003527885.1 Candidatus Competibacteraceae bacterium | reverse complement strand
CATATACTAGTTCAGTCGCATGCCACGTCACTCTTCTTTTTTTTAATGATACGGCGACCACCGAGATCTACACTAGATCGCTCGTCGGCAGCGTCAGATGTGTATAAGAGACAGCAGTAATGGTGGGTCTGGCTGACGATTCGTCTTGACTCTGGCCGCTTGCTAGCCCTCACCCCCCTCTCGGAGTTTATCCATGGCCCGCCGTCATCGCGACCATCACCGCCTCAAAACCTTGCTGGCCCAGGAATGCGCCCGCCTGATGACAGAGGAAGGGATCAAGGATTTTCGCACCGCCAAGCGCAAGGCGGCCTTGCACTTGGCGATCAATGATAAAGCGGCCCTACCTGACAACGCCCAAATCGAACAGGCCGTGCTCGAACATCAGCGCTTGTTCCATGCCGAACAGCAGGTAGATCGCTTGCGCGAGTTGCGCCAGACCGCTTTGGAAGCCATGAGTTTTCTGGCGCGCTTTCGCCCAAAACTCGTCGGATCGGTGTTGAGCGGCACCGCCGGCCCCCACTCCGACATACAGATCCACCTGTTTGCTGATACCCCCACGGATGTCCTGCTGTTTTTGATGGAGCACCACATTCCCCTGGAAACTTCGGAACGCCGCCTCAAGCTCAATAACGGCGATCACGTCGTCTTACCGGTCTTTGGCTTCAGAGCCGGCGACACGCCCATCGATCTGACGATTTTCGCGCCTTTGGACGAACGGGAGCCGCCTCGCAGTCCGGTCGATGGCCGGCCCTTGCGGCGCGCCGGCCCGACCGAAGTGGAGTCATTATTAGTCTCCGACTCGCCCTAAGCGCGGTCCCGAACAGCAGATGTTGCAAAGCTTCGCGGTGAAAAGCGGCTTTTTTTGACGGAATCTGTTCAGGCGGCGGGCGCGGAACTGGGGTGGATATCCACAAAGTGTTTCAGCACCAGCTTTAACTCAAGCGCTTTCTCGGGGTGACCGCGCCGGCGCGCTGCCTCGATATTATCCAGGATAATCCTTTTCAGCATCGGGACACCCTCGGGGTTATGCACCAAGTAGCTGCCCACCTCTAAAGCCGCCATCTCCGGCAGGCGTTCGTGCTGGGCAACCGCCTCGATTTCCTCTTCGGCCAGATCGCTCGCCTCCATACAATCTTGATACATCAACATGGCGTTCCTCCTCTGAGTTTCATGGTTTACCAGACCCTTACCAAGAAGAGAACAGACAGCGAGCACAGTCGCTCTTTGGTGAAGAGAGCCGACTACAGGTTAAACCTAGTCCCCCCTCCAAACAAGTATAATCCTTATTATAAATATGATTATTGTCGCTCTTGGCATGACGCCCGAGCAACCCTAAAAAAATCTAGACGGATAATGGTTTATCCCTATTTACGATCACCCGAACCTTTGGCTATCTTGATTGGGTTAAGTAAATACGATCATGACGGCATTGGCGCCAAGCACCGGATTCCAACCTTCAACAGGGTTAGCCGCGAAGACGGAGAGGAGCCTTAAACCACCACACAGGATCGAGGGTCGGCCTGCCACCGTCCGACCAAAGCGCCCTAGCGCGTGCCTTGACCAGCACACTCGATAACCCAAAATCAAAACTCCTCAAACTCTTCGCGGCCGGCCCCCTCCCTTGGAGTGTCGGCCCGAAGCCGGTATCCTTTCGCAACCCAGCCCCAACGAGCAACCCGCCCCGCCACTGGAAGGCACCCGCCGGGCCGTCCGTCCTTCGTGGATTCCTCGGCGCCTTCGCGGTATCATCGGACCTTGGATTCACCGCCAACCACTCCTCTCCATCGGGTTATGACCGACAGCCTTGTTCCCCTCAGCGATCCACCCTCTCCCTGCGTCGGCGTCTGTGCGATCAATCCCCACACTCAATTATGCGACGGCTGTCTTCGTACCTTGGACGAAATTAGCGCTTGGTGGGATTACAACCCCACACAAAAACAAGCTGTTCTAAGCGATGTGGAAAACCGCTTGCAATGTCTCATGGGCGGTACTTTCTTCGACTGAAATTGTGCGGCCCGCCGATGAATTTCCCAGGAGCACCTCATGCCGCTTTCAGAGCCAGTGTCCCGCCATTTGCTTCACAACCGTACCGTTCAGTGCTGGGGCTACCGGCGCGAAGATGGTCTGTGGGATATCGAAGGGCGGATGGTCGATACGAAAACCTATGCGTTTCCCAACGAAGACCGGGGAGGGACGCTGGAACCGGGCGATGCTCTGCATGACATGTGGATACGCCTGACCGTGGACAGCCAGTTCCGCATTCACGACATCGAAGCGCGCACCGACGGTTCACCCTTCTCGCTCTGTCCCGCGATTACCGACCGTTACCGTCAGCTGATCGGGACCCGCATCGGGCCGGGCTGGTCGCTCAGGCTGCGAGAATTGTTCGCCGGGATCCATGGCTGCACCCACGTGACCGAATTATTGGGTCCTGTAGCGACCACCATGTTCCAAACCCTCTACGGCAAACGCTACGATGAGGAAGACGGCAAAGCGCCGGAACAACGCTCGGCCCCGCCCGTATTGAACACCTGTCACGCCTTGGCCAGCACCAGTCCGGTCGTCAAAAAGCGTTGGCCGCGCGACTATACCGGCCCGAATGATCGGGCCGACCTCAGAAACCGGCCGCTGCTGGATGATTGCATCACCTGAAGGAGAGGCTTACGGGCCGATTGCCTGCTAAAGAATCTCCGGCTTCGGGTCGCGTGCCAGCAGACTTTCCACCGCTCGCCGAGGGTTTTGACCGTGGTGTAATACCCGATCGACTTGTTCGGTAATCGGCATATCGACTCGGTGGTGCCGGGCCAAGCGCAACGCCTCCCGCACCGTGGCCGCGCCCTCCACCACTTGACCGATGGCGGCGAACGCCGTCTCGGCCTTGTCGCCTCGCCCGAGCGCCAGCCCGAAGCGACGGTTGCGCGATTGATCGTCGGTACAAGTCAGCACCAGATCGCCGATGCCGGCCAGCCCCATGAAGGTTTCGCGTTGCCCTCCCGCCGCCAAACCGAGTCGCGCCATCTCCGCCAGCCCTCGGGTGATGAGCGCCGCCCGGGCGTTGGCCCCAAACCCCAAACCGTCGGCGATGCCGGCGGCGATCGCCAGGACATTCTTGATCGCCCCGCCCAATTCCACGCCGATGACATCGGTGCTGGTATAGGCGCGCAAATTGGAGCCGTGCAACCAAGCCGCCACCCGGCGCGCGTGCGCGGTATCTTGCGAGGCGACCGTCACCGCCGTCGGCAGACCCAGCGCGACTTCGCGGGCGAAACTGGGACCGGAGATGACCGCCGTCGGCCAAGCTTGCCCCAGAAGCTCCGCCGTCACTTGGTGCAGGAACCGACCGCTACCCGGCTCCAAGCCTTTGGTCGCCCAAGCCAAGCTGATCCGAGGCGGCAAATGCGCGCATAGCCCCGCCAGCGTTTCGCCGTAAGCGTGGCTAGGCACCGCCACTAACGCCAGCGCCGACCCAGCCACTGCCTCAGCCAGATCCGACCCCACACTCAGCGCGACAGGGAACGGAATACCCGGCAGGTAACGGCGGTTTTCCCGGTCGCCGCACAGCGCGGCGACTTCAGTGGGGTCATGCCCCCACAACCGAACCGTATGCCCGTTGCGCGCCAGCAATAACCCCAAGGCCGTACCCCACGAGCCCGCACCCAGCACGGTGACCGGCGCGGCGGCGCTCATGGCCTTAATGCGGCGTCGGGGCGGCGCCCGCCGCCTGTTGCTGTTGCAGGCGCTGCATGTACAGACCATCGAAATTGATCGGATTGAGCAGCAGGGGCGGAAACCCCCCCTTGCCAATCAGGGAAGCCAGTTCCTCGCGGGCAAATGGAAACAGGATGTTCGGACAGAAGGCGTGCAACATATGACCCATTTGCGCGTCATCGAAGCCTTTGAGGGTAAACAGGCCAGCCTGTTGGACCTCGGCCAAATACGCGGTACGCTCGCCGAGTTTCGAGGTCACCGTGACGGTCAGCACGACTTCGAACAGCTCTTGGGCTAGCGGCGTGGCGCCAGTTTCCAACCGCACTTCACTCTGCGGCTGCCATTGTTCGGTGAAAATCGCCGGGGAATTGGGCGTCTCCAGCGAGACATCCTTGATATACACCTTCTGAATATCGAACTGCTGGGACACCTGCGGTTGTTCGCTCATGCGCAATGCCTTGTGAGTGGATAAGCCTGATTTGAAGTGTGACAACGCAGAAAATCGACCGCCGCCCGACCGAGAGGGAAAGGGCTGACGCTGGCTCAGCCGTTTAAAAGCGGCTCCAGTTCGCCGCGCCGGTCCAAGGCGAACAACTCGTCGCAACCCCCGACATGCCGGCCGCCGATGAAAATTTGCGGCACCGTGTCACGGCCGGTGCGCTGCGCGATCTCGTCCCACAGATGAGGGTTCTGACCGACATCCAAAACGGTGTAACGCGCTCCCTTGCTGTCCAGCAACGCTCGCGCCCGCCGGCAATAAGGGCAAAACGGGCTGGAATAGACGATGATGTCGGGCATGACGACGCGGCGGCGCCTTGGAAACGCTATTTTTTACGGTCGACCGGCAGGTGCGCATCCACCCAGGCAGGCAGCCCGCCATTCAAACTATACACATTGCCGATGCCGTTTTTCTTAAGCCGGGCGCAAGCGGATTGTGAAGTCGTTCCCGTGCGGCAGTACACGATGATCGGTTTGCCGCCGGCCTTGCCCAGCTCGCTCAACCGCTCCAGCAGAGAAGCGGACGGGATATGGCGGGCTTGCGGGATATGGCTCTCCCGGTATTCGGCGCCGTCTCGAATATCGACGATCCACGCCTCCTGATCGTTGATCAAACGGAGCGCCTCGGCGGCGTTGAGCGCGGTGACGCCGCGGATCTTGCGCAGGATCTCATTACCCGCCAGCAGGCCCAAAATAGCGAAAAAGGCCACGAACAACAGCCAGTTCTGTAAAGCAAATTCCGAAAAATCACTCATGGAAACCCCTGGAAACCCCTCGATGCCGCTCAAGCCCGATCACCGGCCTTACGAACCCCCAGCCTCCACAAAATCAGCTCCGCCGGACAAAATCGGGTAAAACCACTCTGAAACAGATTCAAGCCGACGAAGGCCGTGAACCACAACCAATAGCTGCTGTGATAAAGCGGGCTGGCCGGCGCGCCCAACAGCAGAGACAACAGGACAAAGGAGCCCGCCATGATCCGGATGATTCTTTCGCTGTTCATGCTTGACCTCGATGAGTGGGCGCCGGGGGACCGACCGGCATCGACCCGCCAGCGCCCCGGCGGCGCCGATCAAAACCGCGCGCAGAACACGTCCCGCATCATCCCGATCAACCGTAGCGTGCGGGCGTCACCGACCCGATAATAAACTCGGTTGGCGTCCTTGCGACAGGTGAGGATACCCTTATCGCGCAAAATGGCCAGATGTTGGGAAATGTTGCTTTGCGAGGTTCCGACATGGTCGACGATTTCTTGGACGCCGACTTCCTGCCCCCCCAAAATACAGAGAATCTTCAGGCGCAAGGGATGCGACATCGCTTTGAGGGAGCGCGAGGCCCGCTCGATGTCTTCATCGCGCGTCATCAAAAAATCCGCTGGCGGGACACCGGTCGGAGCGCCGTCACCCGACATTCCCGCACACTCGCCGCGTACCATGAATGACCCAGCTTTGTTTTGATGATTTGCATATTAGCATAGCTTAATATAGTGATCCTGAGAAGTTACTCGGGCTCTCGACTGGCGAAATCGGTTGCCCCAGCGTATCATCGGCCGGCAGAATTTCCAGGTAATCTCACTGGATCGGCTCACCGCCGGCCCCGGCGAGTTCGGCTGTAGCGCCTTGCGTCGCCCGTCACTTCCAATCCGATAACGACAATGACCGCTCTGCATCGAGGAGGCATTCATGTATAAAATCGTACTCATCCGCCACGGCGAAAGCCAATGGAACCTGGAAAACCGCTTCACCGGCTGGGTCGATGTCGACTTGTCCGAAAAGGGTCGCGAGGAGGCGAAAAAAGGCGGCCAAGCCCTCAAGAAGGAAGGCTACGTTTTCGACGTGGCGTTCACCTCGGTGCTGAAGCGCGCCATCCACACCCTGTGGACCGTGCTCGATGAATTGGATCTGGCCTGGATTCCGGTGCAGCGGAGCTGGCGGCTCAACGAGCGCCATTACGG
>DPWB01000349.1:0-3146 GCA_003527885.1 Candidatus Competibacteraceae bacterium | reverse complement strand
ATTCCGCCGCCGCCCTTGGACCCGAACGATCCGAGCCACCCGGCCAAGGACCCGCGTTACGCCGGCCTCGATCCCCGGGTGCTGCCCGCCACCGAAAGCCTCAAAACCACCATCGACCGGGTGCTCCCGTTCTGGCACGACACCATCGTGCCGGCCATCCGTTCCGGCAAGCGGGTCATCATCGCCGCCCACGGCAACAGCCTGCGCGCGCTGGTCAAATACCTCGACAACATACCTGACGACGCCATCGTCGCCATGAACATCCCGACCGCCGTACCGCTGGTCTACGAGCTCGATGAAAACTTGCGGCCCATCAAGAACTATTACCTTGCCGACCCCGAGGAACTCAAGAAACTGATGGACGCGGTCGCCAACCAAGGTAAAGCCAAGTAGCCACCGACGTTCCCACCTGTCCTCAATACCCGGCGCCAGCCAACAACCGGCGCGGCGCCGGGCTTTAGCGCATCGGTCCCACATCGGGCATCGCCGGAGTTTTTCCAGCCGCGCAATTTTGAAGCTCGATCCATTGTCTTATCCAAGCGATCCGCCAAAGCCTTCTGGGCTTCCTTGCCCAACCAATAGAAGTTTGGAGCGAAAGATGAGTGCTGCAACCCGACACGGTCTGGCGCTGGCCTTGAGTTTTCTGGCGGGTGTCTCGCTGACGACCCCGCCTGCGGCCCGAGCCGAGAAAGACACTCCGCTGGAAAACAAGCTGCCGCTGGATGAGCTTCGCACGTTCACCGGCGTACTCGACGCCGTCAAGCAGGATTATGTGGAGTCGATCAAGGACAAGGACCTGCTGGAAAACGCCATTCGCGGGATGCTCAGCAACCTCGACCCCCACTCGGCGTTCCTGGACGCCGAAGCTTTCCAAGATTTGCAGGTGGGCACCTCCGGCGAGTTTGGCGGCTTGGGGATTGAAGTGGGCCAAGAAGACGGTTTCATCAAAGTCATCACCCCCATCGACGACACCCCGGCCGCGCGGGCGGGCGTCCGCTCCGGCGATCTCATCATCCGGCTCGATGACACCTCGGTCAAAGGGATGGCGCTCTCTGACGCCATCCAGCGGATGCGCGGCAAGCCCAACACCGCCATCACCCTGACCATCATCCGGGAAGGCCTGAGAAAGCCGTTGAAAATGAAGCTGGTCAGGGAAGTCATTCAGGTCAAGAGCGTCAAGAGCCGCTTGTTGGAACCGGGCTTCGCCTATTTGCGGGTCACCCAGTTTCAGGCCAAAACCGCCCAGAACCTGCAACATGATTTGCAAACGCTCGAACAGCAGAACAAAGCGCCGCTGAAAGGGCTGGTGCTGGATTTGCGCAACAATCCGGGCGGCGTGTTGAACGGCGCGGTGGATGTGGCGGACGATTTTCTGGAAGACGGCGTGATCGTCGAGACCAAGGGACGCGGCAACGGTTCCGACCAAAGCTATAAAGCCACTCCCGGCGACCTGCTGAAAAGCGCGCCCATGGTGGTGCTGGTCAACGGTGGCTCGGCCTCGGCCTCGGAAATCGTGGCCGGCGCGCTCCAGGATCATCACCGCGCGTTGATTCTGGGCGAGCGGACCTTCGGCAAGGGTTCGGTACAAACCATCCTGCCGCTGGGTAACGGCACCGCGGTCAAGCTGACTACCGCCCGTTATTACACCCCCAAAGGCCGTTCCATCCAAGCGGCCGGCATCGAGCCCGACATCAAGCTCAAGCCGCTGAAGGTCGGGAGCGCGGACAGCGCCGAGCCGGATTTCATCAAGGAGGCCGATCTGACCGGCCATCTGCGCAACGACCGCTCCGATAAGCCCGAAAGCGAGCCGCCGGACGTTCCGCCCGATTCCAAAACCCTTTCCGATCCCCCCAAGACCCCCGACACCGAGGGCGACTTGGCGCAAAACGATTACCAGCTCTATGAAGCCTTGAACCTGCTCAAGGGCATGACCCTGTTGCACAATCGCAAGAGCGGTTGATTCGCCCGCCCGCCTAGAGGAGAAAACGCATGGCTACCGTTCTCATCCCGCTCGCCCAAGGTTGCGAGGAGCTAGAAGCTGTGACCCTCATCGACTTGTTGCGTCGCGCCAATGTCACGGTGGTGGTGGCCGGTCTGGAGCGAGGCCCGGTGACCGCATCGCGCGGTGTGGTGTTGCTTCCCGAGGTCACGCTGGATGAGGTGTTGGACCGCGATTTCGATTTGGTGGTACTGCCCGGCGGCCTGGGTGGCGCCCAGCGCCTGGAAGCCGATCGGCGTATCGCGGCGCTACTGCGGCGGCAAACCGAACAGGGCCGTTACGTCGGCGCCATTTGCGCCGCGCCCAAGGTGTTGGCCAGCGCCGGGCTGTTGAACTACCGGGAAGCCACCGCCTATCCGGGTATCCTCGACGGCCAGACCGAGATTCGCTTGAGCAGCGCCGCCGTGGTGCGCGACGGCACCTTCATCACTTCGCGCGGACCCGGCACGGCCATGGATTTTGCGCTGGCCCTGATCGAGCTGCTGTGCGGGCGCGACGCGCGCGACGAGGTGGAAGCGGCGCTGCAACGATCTTGAGTTCCCGCACGACCGATCACGGCCCGCAAACGGCTCAAACGAGCCGGAACCCTCGGGGCGATCAAGCCTGCTTCGGCCATGCCCCGAGCAGCAGACCCACGCCGATGCCGCCGGCCAGCCAAGCCAGCAGCGGCATCTGCCAAAGGCCGGCCGCGCGGGCGGCATCCAAACCCAGCAACACCGCCGCGCTGACGATCAACGCCGCGCCCACCACCGCATGGAAACTGCGCCGGTTGGCTCGCCGTATTTCCCGCCGCAATCGCTCCATCTCTTGTTTGTGTAATTGCACGGCGATTTCGCCGGAATTGGCCTTGCGCAACAAGCCGTAGACCAAATTGGGCAAATCCGGCGTTTGGTCGGCCCAGCGCGGGATGTAGTGTTTGATGCGCTTGATGACCGACCACGGCCCGACCCGTTCCCGCATCCAGCTCTCCAGAAACGGTTTGGCGGTTTTCCACAAATCCAGTTCGGGATCAAGCTGGCGACCCAGGCCTTCGATATTGAGCAAAGTCTTTTGCAGCAGCACCAGTTGCGGTTGCACCTCCATATTGAAACGGCGAGCGGTCTGAAACAAGGTCAACAAAAAACCGCCGAAGGAAATGTCCTTGAGC
>DPWB01000203.1 GCA_003527885.1 Candidatus Competibacteraceae bacterium | reverse complement strand
CGACACCAAGGTGCGCAAGGAATTACGGCGCTGGTTGCGCCGGTTGCATGACGAGTTACACGTCACCAGCGTGTTCGTCACCCACGACCAGGAAGAAGCCTTGGAGGTCGCCGACCAGATCGTGGTCATGGATCACGGCCATATCGAGCAAATCGGCACGCCGGAAGAAGTGTACGATGCGCCGGCCACGCCGTTCGTCTACCAATTTCTCGGCCACATCAACCTGTTCCACGGCCGGGCCCACGCCGGCTGGGTGCGGTTGGGCGGATTGCGCCTGCGGGCGCCCGAGTACCAAGACGCCAAGCAGGTTCCCGCGCTGGCCTACGTCAGGCCGCACGACATCGACCTGCTGCGGGAACCGGAAGACGGAGACACCACCTTGCCCGCCAAGATCAGCCGGGTTTCCATCCTCGGTTCGCTGGTCCGGCTGGAGCTGCGGCAGACGCCGGGCGATGAGACCGCCGAAGTGGAAATGACCCGCGAGCGTTATGCCGCTGACCCGCTGAAAGCCGGCGATCTGGTCTTCGTCAAACCCCGCCAGCTACGGGTGTTCCTGCAAGATGAGGCGAACCCTGCGCCGCCGATGCACTGGAACGGCCACGGCGATGGGATTTGACGGTGCGGGCGCGTCGCCCGCACCCGCCCGCCACGACCGCCGAACGCGGTTTCAACGCCCTGACGTTCGCCGATGACCTTCATTGCTGCAACAGTTTTTGAATCTGTTCCACTGTCTTGGTCTTGAAAGCGCCTTCCTCCAGCACTTGTAGCTGGACAAAATCGGAGCCTTGATTGTCGTTGCTAAAATCGAGCGGCAAGCCGCCCAGATCGAAGGCGCGGCCGCGCACCGCTTTGAGAAAATTTTCGCGGGTCAGCTCCCCTTTCACGTTGCGCAGGATCGCCAGACACAGCTTGCCGACGATATACCCCTCCAGGGATATATTGCTGATGTCGCTACCCAAGGCTTTGCGGGCCTCCTCGATGATCGGCAGCGAAGAGTCCAGAGGTGGCACGACCTGGGTCACGATCACGCCGTCCTTGATATTGTGGGCGGCCATTTCTTTGATAAAACTGGTCATTTCTATTTGAGAAGTGATACTGACCAGCCATTTTTCCTCCTTGTATCTCGAATACTGAATGAAATTGGCGGTGGAAATATTGATTCCTCCGACCGTCAGGACCAGCCGGCATGGCGTGTTGGCGGCTTTTTCCCACTGCTTTAGCGATTGATAGCCCGCTCTTGCTTGCGTCAGCTCGCTGCGCTTGTAAAATCCGACCGGACCGATCCCGTTGTGATCCTGATCTGGGGGCAAAGCAATAATCTGGTCGATCTTGTTGACGATATCGGCCGCATGAGGCTGCTTCTCAAACGCAGCCCTAATCATCGCCAAGCTTCCCATACCCGCTGCGTCACCGGGCAGGTACGCGCAGATCTCTTGAGCTTTGAGGCCGACGGCCAAAGCCGTTTCGATCAAGCGGTTGACTTCCTGACCGAAACTGGCCCGGAAATTGATGATATCGCCCACGCCCGGACGCAGGTGGGCTGATCCCAATGGAAAACCGACTCCCGGAATCTTATGCTCCGCCAATAGCGGGACGACAGCCTGGGTGGTCGGGCCGCCGGTGTTGCCCAGCATCACAAAAACGTTTTGATCGATCAGTTTTTTGGCGGCCTCAACGGCGAACGAAGGCTCGAACGAATCATTGAGAACGATGAACTCCAGCGTGCGCCCTTGAACTTTTTCATTTTTTAAGGCGGCCTCAATGCCGGCCTTCATGGCTTGACCTCGCGATCTGGACACCCCCTGTAAATCCATCACGCTACCGATCCGTATCGTGGTAGGCGTAACGCTAGGTTCTTGGGCATGGATTGGATTTGATACGCTTGACAGGAGGGTTAAGCCAAACAAGCCTGCACTGAGCCAGTTCCGATGTCCACGTTGCATGTTCCATGTCAGTTCAGCGTTTGCGATCATAGTTAATGATTCCTTGATGACTCGACTATTGAATTCACCAGATGCCTAGATTAATGAGATTTTGGCTCGCACCATGATAAGTTCTTATCGTCCTACACCTTAAATAACGATAGCCGATAATTAATCTTACCTTCAATTGTGTTCGCCTTTACGTTCCAATCTCTGTTTCATGTACCTGCTCGACCAAGATCGCCGAAGCTCGGATCCAGAACGCCATCGAAGGCGGTGAATTGCGCGGCCTGTCCGGCGAAGGCAAACCCCTGCAATTGGACGATGATTCAGCCGTTCCTGAAGCATTGCGCGCCGCTTACCGCATCCTCAAAAACGCGGGTTTCCTGCCGCCGGAACTGCAATTGCACAAGCAAGTGCGGGAGGCCCAACAGCTCTTGCAGCAGCTGCCGGAAAGCGAGCGCAGCCGGACAGGCGCACGGCTCGAACTGTTGCAGTTGCGGCTTTTGGCCAACCGCCGCCGGCCGGTCAACCTGCTGCTGGAAGATCGCTACCGCCAGCGCCTGCTGGAACGGTTGGATTCCAGCGCTTGAATCTTCCCTTTGGTTTAGTTGGTGAGATGATGATATAAATGGCCTCGTTGGCTCACCAATCGCCCCAGTCGTCTTCGTTCTCTTCGCCGCTGCTTTCGGGATACAGCAGCACGACCCGTTCCGGCGCGAACTCGGCGACCTTCAATGCCGTTTCGCGTGGAACCAGCGGAAAATCGAACTCGTTGCGATCTCCGCGCAGAATCGCCATGCGGCCCAGCGCCAGCGCCTTGCGTTGGACCGGCGTGACCCGGATGGAGCGGATGAGCCGGCCCTCCTGAAAGTTGTAGGGCAGCTCGGCTTCGCGGTCGTTCAGCCGGTGGCTGTCGATCAACTGTCGGGCGCGGGCGGTTTGTTCCCGGCGGCGCTTTTCCGTCTCCCGCTTCAGGTTCAATTGCCGGTCCTGCTCGCGCTTGCGGGCGATCTCGGCGTCGGTTCGCCGCTGGGCGTCCGCCTGCCGCGCCGCATCTTCGGCCGCCAGCGTCTTGCTCTTTTTCAGTTGGTGTCCCTGCTTGCGCGTTTCGGATTCCAGCTTTTTGGCGTGGTCCGACGGCACCAGCCCGGCTTTCAGCAATTCATCCCGCAACGACATGACTCACCCCCTCCCCATCAGTACAGAATTCGGGTCCGAATCGTGCCGGCCACTTGGCTCAGCCGCTTCTTGAGTTGCCGCGTTTCGGCGCGCCCCTCGGTATCCACATCCATCACGACATAACCGATCCGGGGACTGGTCTGCAAGTATTGGCCGGCGACGTTGATGGCCAATTCCGAAAAGATGGCATTGAGCTCCGATAGCACGCCGGGCTGGTTGCGGTGGATGTGCAGCAAGCGGTGCTTGCCGCCGTGTTCGGGCAGGGCCACTTCCGGGAAGTTGACCGAACTGAGGGTCGAACCGTTGTTGCTGTATTTGAGCAGTTTGCCGGCCACTTCCAGGCCGATGTTTTGCTGTGCTTCCTCGGTGCTGCCGCCGACGTGCGGCGTCAGCAAGACGTTGTCGAAACGGCGCAGCGGCGAGATGAATTCCTCGTCGTTGCCTTTCGGCTCGGCCGGAAACACATCGAGCGCCGAGCCCGCCAGATGTTTGGATTCCAGCGCCTCGACCAGCGCCTCAATGTCCACCACCGTGCCGCGCGCGGCATTGATGAGGTGGGCGCCGGGTTTCATGCGGGCCAGTTGTCCGGCCCCGATCATCCGGTGAGTCTGCGGCGTTTCCGGGACGTGCAAAGTCACCACGTCGGCCTGTTCCAACAACAGATCGAGCGACGGCAGCGCCCGCGCGTTGCCCAGCGTCAGCTTGGTTTCGATGTCGTAGTACACCACCCGCATCCCCAGCCCTTCGGCCAGCAGTCCGACTTGGGTGCCGATGTGGCCGTAGCCGACGATCCCCAGGCATTTGCCCCGGACCTCGTGCGAACCGGTGGCGGTTTTCACCCAGCCGCCGCGATGGACCGCCGCGCTACGCTGGGGAATGCCCCGCAACAGCAAGATGATCTCCGCCAGCACCAGCTCCGCCACGCTGCGGGTGTTGGAGAACGGTGCGTTGAACACCGGTATTCCCCGCCACTGGGCGGCGTCGAGATCGACTTGGTTGGTGCCGATGCAAAAACAACCGACCCCCATCAACCGGGGCGCGTGCTCGAACACCTCGGCGGTCAGTTGGGTCGCGGAACGGATCCCGACGACGTAGGCATCACCGATCACGTCCAATAGCTTCGCTTCGGGCAAAGCCTTCGGATGCGACTCGATGGCGCTGTAACCGTCCGCCCGAAACGCCTCCACGGCGCTGGGGTGAATGCCTTCCAGCAGGAGAATTTTGATCTTGCTCTTGTCGAGAGAGGTCTTGCTCATGGGTGCGTCCGATCCGCCGGTGATAGAATGCGGTTATTATCCCTCCGGCCAAGACCGGCAACCATCTCTTTCTCCCGCCACCACCGCCGCCGACCATGACGCCCACCA
>DPWB01000206.1 GCA_003527885.1 Candidatus Competibacteraceae bacterium | reverse complement strand
ATCAAGCGGCAGTGGTCGTTATTTTTTCAAGCAGAAGACGGCATACGAGATCTAGTACGGTCTCGTGGGCTTGATGCGAATCTTGATGGATGAGCACAACATCAAGTGGGATGATGCCTGGGCCATCACCAGCAAGGTGATGGCCTACACCAACCACACCCTGTTGCCCGAAGCGCTGGAGCGCTGGCCGGTGTGGCTGTTCCGCAAGCTGCTGCCGCGGGTGCTGGACATCATCTACGAAATCAACGCCCGCTTCCTGGCCGAAGTCGCGCGCCGCTGGCCCGGCGACATCGAACGCCAGCGCCGCATGTCGTTGATCGAGGAAGGCTACGAGCAGCAGGTGCGCATGGCGTATCTGGCCATCGTCGGCAGCATTTCGGTGAACGGCGTGGCCGCGCTGCACTCCGACCTGCTCAAGCAAGGCCTGTTCCTCGATTTCTACGAACTGTGGCCGGAGAAGTTCAACAACAAGACTAACGGCGTCACCCAGCGCCGCTGGTTGGCCAGTTGCAACCCCGGCCTGAACAAGCTGATCACCGACACCGTCGGGCCGAGCTGGGTCACGCAGTTAGACGACCTGCGCAAGCTCATCCCTTACGCCGACGACGCCAAGTTCCGGGCCAAGTGGCGGCAGATCAAGCAGGACAACAAAGTGCGGCTGGCGACCCTGGTCGAGGCCGACTGCGGCGTGGTGTTCAACACCAACGCGCTGTTCGACGTGCAGGTCAAGCGCATTCACGAATACAAGCGCCAGCTGCTCAACATCCTACACGTCATCCACCTCTACGACCGCATCAAGCGGGGCGATACCGACAACTGGACCCCGCGCTGCGTGCTGATCGGCGGCAAGTCGGCGCCAGGCTACTACATGGCCAAAGTCATCATCAAGCTGGTCAACAACGTCGCCAAGGTCCTCAACAACGACCCCGAAGTCGGCGACAAGCTCAAGATGGCGTTCCTGCCCAACTACCGGGTCACGGCGATGGAAATCATCGCGCCCGGCAGCGATCTGTCCGAGCAGATTTCGACCGCCGGCAAGGAAGCGTCCGGCACCGGCAACATGAAGTTCATGATGAACGGCGCCGTCACCATCGGCACCCTGGATGGCGCCAACATCGAAATCCGCGAGGAATGCGGCGACGAGAACTTCTTCCTGTTCGGGCTGACCGCTCAGGAGGTCGAGGCGCGACGGTCGAACTACGATCCGTGGGCGATCATCAACGGTGACGCGGACATTTCCCGGGTGATGCACCTGCTCGAAAGCGCTCACTTCAACCAGTTCGAACAGGGCATTTTCGACCCGGTCCTGAACTCGCTGACCAGCCCGCACGACCCGTGGCTGACCATCGCCGACCTGCGCGCCTACTTCGACGCGCAAAAGCGCGTCGACAAAGCTTATCAGGATCAGGAATTGTGGACCCGGATGAGCATCGTCAACACCGCCACCAGCGGTAAATTCTCCACCGACCGCACCATGCTGGAATACAACGCCGAAATCTGGAAG
Source organism: Candidatus Competibacteraceae bacterium (assembly GCA_003527885.1). GTDB lineage: Bacteria > Pseudomonadota > Gammaproteobacteria > Competibacterales > Competibacteraceae > Competibacter_A. Next base: position 12,087 of record DPWB01000206.1, on the reverse strand, counting down.
CTCAAGCAGCTCCCGGAAATGCCGTTGATCTGACCTTCCACCCAGCCGCCCCGAACGAGCCGCCGCCGGCGTTTCGTTCGGGGCGAGCGTCGCTGAAGCGGGCGAGGGCCCGGCGTACCGCCAAGCCGACCGCCCGGAAAAAATTTTTCGGCGGCGGGTTTCGGGCCCGGCGAACCCCTTGCAAAAAAAAGCCGCTTACAAAATGATAAAGACCCTCGAATAGCCAGCTCGTGGCTCCTCCTAGCGAGGAACTGCAGCCGTCGCCGCAGACCTCTCACGGTCGTTGTCACCCCCACCTCCAGCAGAGAAACACCATGACCAAGCACTACGACCTCATCGTGATCGGCGGTGGCAGCGGCGGCCTGTCGGTGGCGGAACGAGCGGCCCGTTACGGCGCCCGCTGCGCGCTGATCGAAGGCGGCCGGCTCGGCGGCACCTGCGTCAACGTCGGCTGCGTGCCGAAAAAAGTGATGTGGTATGCCGCCCATCTGGCGCACGCCCTCGATGACGCGCCCGGCTACGGCTTCCGGCTCGATTATTTCGATTTCGACTGGCGGAAGCTGAAAATCGCCCGCGACCGCTTCGTCGGCGAGATCAACGACTGGTATCAAGGTTATCTCGCCGAAGCGGGCGTGGAATTGGTTCGCGGTTTCGCCCGCTTCGTGAACGCCCGCACCCTGGACGTTGACGGCGAACGCTTTAGCGCCCATCACATCGTCATCGCCACCGGCGGTCGGCCCCGCATTCCCGACCTCCCCGGCGCGGAATTCGGCATCACCTCGGACGGTTTTTTCGAGTTGGAAGCCTGTCCGCCCCGCATCGCCATCGCCGGCGGCGGCTACATCGCCGTCGAACTGGCGGGGATGTTGCACACCCTGGGAGCCGAGGTGACTCTGCTGGTCCGCAAGGGCGAGGTTTTGCGGACCTTCGACGCCGCCATCCGCGAAGAGCTGATGTTGCGCTTGCGCCAGGACGGTATCAACGTCGTGACCCGAACCGAGATTCGGGCGGTGGCGCGACTGGCCAAGGGCGCGCTCAACCTGCACTGCGCCGGACGGGATAAGCCCCTGGAAACCGACACCCTGCTCTGGGCCATCGGCCGTATCCCCAATACCGACACGCTCAATCTCGGGGCGGCGAACGTCAAGCTGAACGCCGATGGCACCATTCCCACCGACCCTTATCAGAACACCGATGTTCCCCAAATTTACGCCCTGGGCGATATCGCCGAGCGCTTTCATCTGACGCCGGTGGCCATCGCCGCCGGACGCCGGCTGGCCGACCGCCTGTTCGGCCAGCAACCGGAACGCCGCCTGGCCTACGAAAACATTCCCAGCGTGGTGTTCAGCCACCCGCCCATCGGCACGATCGGCCTGACCGAAGAAGAAGCGCGCGCCCACCACGGCGAGGCGGTGCGGGTTTATCAGACCCGGTTCCGGCCGATGTATCACGCCTTTACCGCCCGGCCGACCCATACCCTGATGAAACTGGTGTGCGTCGGACCCGAGGAAAAAATCGTCGGCTGCCACCTTATCGGCGAGGGGGTGGACGAGATGCTGCAAGGCTTTGCCGTCGCCGTGCGCATGGGCGCCACCAAGCGCGATTTCGACGATACCGTGGCGATTCATCCCACCAGCGCCGAAGAATTGGTTACGATGCGCTGAGTGAAACGGTCAGCCAGTCGCTCAACCGTCCGCGCCGATCCCCAATTTCGAACTTGTTGGAACTCCGATGTCGGTCCGCCCCTTCGAACAGCACGTTCCACGCATTCACCCCACCGCGTTCGTCGATGACACCGCCGTAGTGATCGGCGCTGTCGACATCGGCGAACACAGTTCGGTCTGGCCGCTGTGCGTGGTGCGCGGCGACATTCAAAGCATCCGCATCGGCGCCCGCACCAGCATCCAGGATGGCACCATCATTCACGTCACCCACGACAGCCGCTTTTGTCCGGGCGGCCAACCGACCCTGATCGGCAACGATGTCACGGTCGGCCATAAAACGATCCTGCACGCCTGCACCATCGAGGATTATTGCCTGATCGGGATGGGCGCCATCGTGATGGATCAGGCGGTGGTCCAAGCCTGGGTAACGCTGGGCGCCGGCAGCGTGGTGCCGCCCGGTAAGGTGCTGGACAGCGGCCATCTGTACGTCGGTAGTCCCGCCCGGCGCATTCGCCCGCTGAGCGAGCGCGAGCGCGACTTCCTGGGCTACTCGCCCCAAAATTACCAGCGCTTGAAAGACCGGCATCGAACCCCCTTGGCCTAACCCCGAGCAGGAGCAAGGCCGATATGTTTCATGCGCTACGCAAATCCGACGCTCTCATCATCACGCTGGCCGCCGCCGGCATCCTGATGGTCACCATGGGCGTCCGCCAATCGCTGGGACTGTTCGTCAGCCCCATCAACACCGCGACCGGTTTGGGAATCACCACGATCAGCTTGGCGCTTGCCATCGGCCAATTCACTTGGGGCGCGATCCAACCCCTCGCCGGCGCGGTCGCCGACCGCTTCGGCCCGCGCGCCGTGCTGATCGGCGGCCTGCTGGTCATGGCGCTCGGCAGCGCCATCACGCCGTTCATGCAATCGGGCTTCGGGCTGATCGTCTCCCTCGGCCTGCTGTCGGCCATCGGCTCCGGGGCCGGAAGCTTTTCCGTTCTGATCGGCGCGGCGGCCCAACGCTTGCCGCCCGAGGCGCGTGGCGCCGCCTCGGGCGTCATCAACGCCGGCGGTTCGTTCGGTCAGTTCGTGTTCGCGCCGATCTCGCAAAAGCTGATTCAGGGGTTGGGCTGGACCGGCGCCCTGTGGTCGATGGCGGTGATGACCCTGGCGGCTCTACCGCTGGTCGCCACGCTGACCCGATCGACAAAAACGCCGGCTCATGCCGGACCAGATCCGGGTGTGTTGAAAGCGGTCGGCAGGTCCTTGCGCGACCCCAGCTACCTGCTCCTCCACGCCGGATTCATCACCTGCGGCTTCCACATCGCCTTCCTGGTGACGCATCTGCCGGGCGAAGTCAACTTGTGCGGGCTGCCGGCCTCCGTCGCCAGTTGGTCGCTGGCGATCATCGGGCTCGCCAACATTTTCGGCAGCTTGTTCGCGGGCTGGTGCGTGTCCCGCTATCGCAGCAAATGGGTTCTGGCGGTGATGTACGGCTCCCGTGCGCTGCTGATCGCCTGGTATTTGCTGATGCCCAAAATCGAACTGGTCTATTACCTGTTCGCGGCTGGACTGGGCTTCACTTGGTTGGCGACAGTGCCACCGACCGCCGCCATCGTCGGCAAACTGTTCGGCGTGCGCTATCTGGCGACCCTGTTCGGCTTGACCCTCCTCTCGCACCAGACCGGCGGCTTCCTGGGCGCTTATCTGGGCGGCTTGACGATCACCCGTTTCGGCGATTTCAGTTGGATGTGGTATGCCGACATGGTGTTGGCCGCGCTGGCCGCCGCCGTGAACCTGCCGATTCGGGAAGCACCCGTCGTCAGGGCCGGGGCGGCCGCGTGATCGACCACTAGATGATTTTGTGGTTGAAAAGCTAAAAAACCATCCAAGCTTTGACCGAGCCTTTGAATCATCTGCTCCGTCAGTGTTTCGACAGCACCTCCAATCTGTACTGCCTTGAGTCAAAACGCTTTCGATCTCGCTTCGGCGTGTAAGCTTGAAAAAGCCACTCTTCGAGTGATCTAATGGCGGTTGCCATTCACTCTCTGCATTTTCTCGGACGGACGATATTCTCAGCGATTGTCTTTTCCAATGATCGGGCAATAGCTAGCACGGCTCAAACGTCCGTGAATTTCCCGTTCAGAATCCGCCCAAGCTCAATACCCATTCAACGTTATGGAGAGAATCCAGCATGTCGCGAGAGTTTTTAGCGTGGTCGGAAGAGCTCAGTGTTGGAATTCAAGAAATCGACGAACAGCACAAAGTTCTTGCCGGCTTGACGAACTGTCTTTTTAATGAGGCCATCCTCAACAAGGGAGACCCCGCCGTCATCGAAAGCATTTTAAATGAGCTGATCCAGTACACCATCATCCATTTTTCGGTCGAAGAAAGCCTTTTTCGCATCTTCAATTATCCCGAGGCCGACGCCCACCAGATGCACCACAGTCAATTAAAGAGGGAGGTATTTGAAATAAAGGAGAAATTCAATAAAGGAGAAACCGTCGATCTGGAGCTAATGCACCTGCTCAGAGACTGGCTGACCAAACACATCAAGATAGAAGATAAACTATATACCCCGTTTTTCTTAAGCAAGGGGCTTAAGCCACACTGGCCAAAATCGCGCTCGTGGATCGGAAAAATCTGGAACTCCATGCACATTAAATGACCTCGGCAGCCTCGCTTAATAGGGCCTACGCAATGATTAACCCGTTACTCGGCGCCGCTGACCTGCCCTCTTATGCGGCTATTCGACCCGAACACATCGAACCTGCCATTGACCGAGTGCTATCCGAGAACCGTACTGAAATAGAACGGCTGCTGGCCGCGAGAACTTCTTATACCTGGAACCATTTAATTCAGCCGCTGGAAGAGCTAGAAGACCGTTTCAATAAAGCGTGGTCGCCGGTCAGCCATTTGCACGCGGTGCTGGATTCCGAAGCGCTGCGCGCGGCTTACAACGCCTGCCTGCCGAAACTCAGCGCCTACGCCACGGAAGTCGGCCAGCACGAAGGGCTTTACCGGGCCTACCGGCAAATCGCCGAGGGATCGGAATATGTCCGGCTCGACGCCGCCCAACGCAAGGTCATCGACAACGCCCTGCGCGATTTCCGCCTGTCCGGTATCGCCCTGTCGCCAGAGCAACAAGCGCGCTACAAAGATATCCAACAAGAGCTGTCGCAACTGAGCGCAAGGTTCGCCGAAAACGTGCTGGACGCCACCCAGGGTTGGACCAAGCGGGTCACCGACGAAACGCAACTGGCCGGCCTCCCGGAGTCGGCGCGGGCGCTGGCCCGTCAAACCGCCCAACAGCGAGCGCTCGAGGGCTGGCTGCTGACCCTGGAGCTGCCCTCCTACCTGCCCGTGCTCAACTACGCCGACGACCGCGAACTACGGCGCGAATTGTATGAGGCTTTCTGCACCCGCGCCTCGGATCAGGGCCCGAACGCCGGCCGGTGGGACAACGGCCCGCTCATGGAACGCCTTCTGGCGCTGCGGCATGAGTTGGCCCAGATGCTGGGCTTTCAGGATTACTCCGAATACTCGCTGGCGACCAAGATGGCCGACTCCCCGGACCAGGTGTTGGCGTTCCTCGACGGCTTGGCCCGCCGCGCCCGGCCGCAAGCCCAGCGGGAATTGGCCGAACTGCGGGAGTTTGCCCGCGCCGAATTCGGAATTGAGGCGTTGGAAGCTTGGGATATCGGTTATTACTCCGAGAAACTGCGCCAGCACCGCTACCGGCTGTCGCAGGAAGAGTTGCGACCTTACTTCCCGGTCACCCGCGTGCTGCCGGGCTTGTTCGCGGTTGCGGAGAAACTGTTCGGCATCGCCATCCGTTTGCTGGACGGCATCGAGGTGTGGCACCCCGACGTGCGGGTCTACGAAATCGCCGATTCGAGCGGACAGCCGCGCGGCCGGTTTTATCTGGACTTGTACGCTCGCCCCCACAAACGCGGCGGAGCCTGGATGGACGGCTGCTTGGCGCGACGGGTGATCGACGGCCGGGTGCGGCTACCGGCGGCTTATTTGGTGTGCAACTTCACGCCGCCGCTGGGCGAGGATCCGGCGCTGCTGACCCACGGCGAAGTGGTGACCCTGTTCCACGAGTTCGGTCACGGCTTGCACCATCTGCTGAGCAAAATCGATTATCTGCCGGTCACCGGCATCCACGGCGTGGAATGGGATGCGGTGGAGCTGCCGAGCCAGTTTTTGGAAAACTGGTGCTGGTCGCGCGAGGCGTTGGCGCTGCTGGCGGGCCACTACCAGACCGGCGAGCCGCTGCCGGAAGCGCTGTACCAACGAATGCGGGCGGCCAAGACCTTTCAGGCGGGTATCCTCATGGTCCGGCAACTGGAATTCGGCCTGTTCGATTTCCGCCTGCACCGGGAATTCGACCCGGCGCGCGGCGGCCGGGTGCTGGAGCTGCTCGATGCGGTGCGCAGGCAGGTCGCGGTGATCATCCCGCCCAGCTACAACCGTTTTCCCAACGCCTTCACGCACATCTTCTCCGGCGGTTACGCGGCGGGTTACTACAGTTATAAATGGGCGGAAGTCTTGTCGGCCGACGCGTTCAGCGCCTTCGAGGAAAACGGGGTTTTTGACGCTCCGACCGGCGCGCGTTTCCAGCGCAGCGTGCTCGAAACCGGCGGCTCGCGTCCGGCCTTGGCCAGTTTCGTCGAGTTTCGCGGCCGGGAACCGCGCATCGAACCGCTCTTGCGAGCCAACGGGATCAAAGCAGCCGCTTAGGAGGTCTTCATGGTCGATCTGCCACCGCAATCCCGCGCACCCGGACCACTCGGCGCCACGCCCGGTTCCGGCGGCACCCGTTCACCCGGCCCGCTCGGCTTTACCCCAGGGATCTATTTGGCCCCTGCCCAGAGCGCCGGTTTGGCCAAGCTCTCTGGCTCGGCAAAGCAGTTCAGGATGCCGCCACCCGCCTCGGACGATATCACCAAGCTCGCGCGCAACGTGAAATGGACACTCTTTACCGGCAAAGGGACACCGGCGCTGGAGGATGTGAAACAAGGCTCCCTCGCCAACTGTCCGCTCGCCTCGCTGCTGGCGGCGCTCGCCTTCACCGCGACCGGCCAACGGCATCTGCTAAGCCTCATCACCGAGCACAAGGCCACCGTCGAGACGGACTTGTCGGGCGTGGCCGACCAGCTCGCGGAAAAGATCGATAGGATCATCACCGGCCGCTACTTTACGGTCAGGCTGAAAAGCCAGTCCTTCGAAGTCAGCAGCGTGCTGTACACCGATGAAGCCAGGGACCCGAACCCGATCTACATGACATCACCCAAGCAAGCGCTTTGGCCCTGTCTTATCGAACGGGCTTTCGCGGAAAAGGTCGGCAGCTACAACGAGCTCGACGACCCTAACAAACTCACCGCCAACGCCGTGTGGGAGGTCGTGGTCGGTTCCAGCCCGGACGGTTTCGCAGTGACCGGCCAGACGCCGGACTCAACGATTCAGGAAGCCGCCAGAAACGCCCGGAGAGTACCGGCGATCGCCGCTTCGAAAGAGGAAGCCGCCGATGTGACGGCGTGGCACGGTTTCGCCGTGCTCGGAATGAGAGGAACCCGGATCGAGTTATACGACCCGAGTTCGGCGCGGCGGGAAACGCTTTCGTTAGCCGCTTTTCGCAAGAATTTCCTGGCCGTTCTCCACGGCAAAGGCTAGCCGCCCGAATCTCCCACCGCAGGCGCGTAGCCCCCCCCGCCGAAGGGGCGCACGTCGGTCGCTTTCATTCCGGCGCGGCGGGCCGCTTCCAGCCCGGAATCGGCATCCTCGAACACCTGGCAGTCGCGGGCTTCCACCCCCAGACGGCGGGCGGCCTCCAAAAAAAGCGCCGGCGCGGGTTTGGGCGGCAGGCCATCGTCGGCGGTCAGCACCACCGGGAACAGCGCGCCCAGTCCGGCGGCCCGCAACGCCAGCTCCACGTTGGGGCGATTGCTGCCGGACACCACCGCCATCGGCAAGCGGCCATGGTGGCGTCGCGCCAATGCCGCCACCGGTTCCAAGGGACGGGCGTGTCCCAGCAGGGCGTGCGTGCGCCGTTCCTTGTCGGCCGTAAACTGGTCGACCGCGATGCGCCGGTCAAACCGGGCGTTGTACAAGCGGACGATCTGGTCGGTGGGTTTGCCGTTGTGCTCAATCAGAAACTCCAGCGGACAAGGCAGACCCAACACTGCGAAGGTCTCTTTCCAGGCGGCGTAATGCAAGGGCAAGGTATCGACCAACGTTCCGTCGCAATCGAAGATCAACCCTCGGACGCCCTCCGCCACCCGCAAAACCTGCTTCGAAGCGGCCTCGGTCACGGTCAAGCTCCACCGGGACGCGACTGTGGCCGTGGGCTGACCGCTGGCGCCGGTTTTTCTTCCTCCTCCGGCTCTTCGATGGCCTCCAGCGCCAAGCCCGAGCCGCCCGGCCGCTCGACGGTCTGCGCGCCGCCGGACAAGTTGATCCGCAACCGTAAGTTATTGGCGGAATCGGCGTTTTTGATCGCTTCCTCGAAGCTGATCTTGCCGGTCTGATGCAGCGCGAACAGCGCCTGATCGAAGGTCTGCATCCCGAGCCCGCTCGATTTTTCCATGATTTCCTTGAGGCCGCCCACCTCGCCGCGCTTGATCAGGGCCTCGACCATCGGCGAGTTCAACAGCACCTCGATGGCCGCCACCCGCTTGCCGTCCACGGTCGGAATCAACCGTTGCGACACGAACGCGCGCAGATTGCCCGACAAATCGGCCAGCAACTGCGGCCGGCGCTCCTCGGGGAAAAAGTTGACGATGCGATCCAGCGCCTGATTGGCGCTGTTGGCGTGCAAGGTGGAAATCGCCAGATGGCCGGTTTCCGCGAAGGCGAGCGCGTGCTCCATGGTGTCCCGGTCGCGAATTTCGCCGATCAGAATGACGTCCGGCGCTTGCCGCAACGTGTTCTTGAGCGCGTCCGCATAGCTTAAGGTATCGACCCCCACTTCGCGCTGGTTGATCACCGAGCGCTTGTGCCGGTGCACGAATTCGATCGGGTCTTCGATGGTGATGATATGGCCGCCGCTTTGGCTGTTGCGGTGATCGATCAGCGCGGCCAGCGAAGTGGATTTCCCCGAACCGGTGCCGCCCACGAACAGGATCAGGCCGCGCTTTTCCATGATGACCTGGGTCAGCACCGGCGGCAGCCCCAGCGTTTCGATGCTGGGAATATCGGTCTTGATGTTGCGGATCACCATGGAGATTTCGCCGCGCTGCTTGAAGATGTTGACCCGAAACCGGCCGACGTTGGGCTCGCTGATCGCCAGATTCATCTCCAGGGTCTTTTCGAATTCGGCGATTTGCGCCGCATCCATCACCGAATAGGCGATCTGTTTCACCCGGCCCGGCGGCAACGGTTCCTTGTCCAGCATCTTCAACACCCCTTGGAATTTACCGCAGGGCGGCGCGCCGGTGCTAAGATAAATATCCGACCCGTCCCGGCGGGCCAGGGTCGACAGAAAATCCTTCAAGTTGATGATTCTGTTTCTCATCGTCATCGCTATCACCCCCCTTGGAAATCAATCGACCGCCGCCGCGCAGCCGCCGCGCCGAGGATCGCCCGCACCGTCGCCCTCCGGCGCGACGGCGTGGACGCCTCCGAAATAAAGGTCGCGCACCGTCCAGCGGTTGAGCGGCCACCGGCCCTCCAAGGCGGTCAGCGCCTCATCGGCAAAGCCGGGCTCCACTTGAATCCGTTCGCCGTCCCAGTGTAACCGCGGCGCTTCCACCGCGGCGCGCGGTTCGAAACCGAAATCGACCACGTTACTGATCACCTGCACCAGGGCGGAACGGATGCGCTTGCTGCCGCCGCTGCCCAGCACCAGCCGCACCCGGTCGCCGGCCAGCAGCAGCGAGGGCGCCATCATCGAGGCCACCCGCATTCCGGGTGGACTGGCGTGGAAACCCTCGGGATGCAGGTCGTCCTCACCCATCATGTTGTTGAGCATGATGCCGGTCCCGGCGACAAAGCAGCCGGAGCCTTCGCCGTTGGAGGTGGTCATGCTGGCCGCGTTGCCGTCGGCGTCACAGACGCTGATATGCGTTGTTCCCCCACAGGCCGTGCGGACCCGCCCCCGGCTTTCGAGCAGATCGGACTCGCCGAGGTCGACCGGACTGAGATAACCCTCGGCGCGGTGGCGATCCACCTCCCGCATCGTCGCCGCCAGCAAGGCCAGATGGCCCGGCGAACCAAAACCCGCCGGGACTGGCTCGCACGACTCCAACAAACGCAGCGACAGCCCGATCAACGCACCACCGAATGACGGTGGCGGGTTGGTCAGCACGCGATAGCCGCGATAATCCACCGCCAGCGGTTCGCGTTCGGTGACCCGGTAAGCCGCCAAGTCGGCGGCGGTCAACAAGCCCGCCCCCTCCCGCATGGCGCGGGCCGTGCGCGCGGCCCATTCGCCTTCGTAAAATTCCCGTTCGCCGCCGTGCGGCAAAGTTTCCAGCAAAGCCGCCAGCTCCGGGTTGCGGAACAGGTCGCCTTCGCGCAGATATCGCCCCGCCGGCTCAAACAAGGCGCGGCCGGCGGCGCTCAGGGTCATGATCGGCACCAGCAGCTCCAGGAAATAGGCCTGCTTGGCGTTGACGGTGAGCCCTTCGCGGGCCAAATGCACGGCCGGCGCCAGCACGTCGCGCAGCGGCAACCGGCCCAGCCGGCGATGCGCGTGCAGATAGCCCTTGAGCGCGCCCGGCACCGCCACCGACCCCATGCCGACGTTGAAGAGTTGTTCGCTGCCAGGAAAACGGACCGTGACCGGCACGAAGTGTGGCTCCAAGTCGCCGGCCCGCAAGCCCTGCCCCGGCGTATCCACGAAAAAGTCGAACACCACGGGCCGGCTTTGCGCGGGCCGCGCCAACAGAAAACCGCCGCCGCCCAGGCTGGTCAGCGCCGGTTCCGCCACGGCGGCGGCAAATCCGGCGGCCACCGCCGCATCGAAGGCGTTGCCGCCCGCGCGCAGCATGTCGCAGGCGGCGGCGGTTACCGCCGGATGGCCGCTGGCCGCGCCGCCCCGGCACGGTGAACGCTCCGCCACGGGCGGCCTTCTTACCGCCACGCTCAGTGGCGGTTGGCCGGCCGGCGGTGGGGCGCGCGACCGCGCGGGCGGTGCTCGCCCCCCGACGCGGCAGGGCGGCGGCGTTCCAGGCGCTTGGGCGGCTTGTACTCGACCAACAAATCTTCGGTGATGGGCAACACCTCAATTTTCTGACCGATGAAATCCTCGATCTCCGGCAGCGAATACACGTACTCCTCGCAGGCGAAACTGATGGCGTCGCCGCTGGCGCCGATGCGCGCGGTCCGCCCGATCCTGTGCACGTAATCCTCTTGGTCCTGCGGCAAATCGAAATTGATGACGTGGGTCACGTCGGGGATGTGCAGGCCGCGCGCCGCCACGTCGGTCGCCACCAGGATCGGCAATTCGCCGCGCTGGAACGACTCCAACAGCCGCAGCCGCTTGTTTTGCGGGATATCGCCCGACAACACTTCGGCCTCGTAGCCGTTGCCCAGCAGATACCCGGTGACGCGATCCGCCGCCCGCTTGGTGTTGACGAAAACCATGGTGCGCTTGGGGTCCTGCTGGCGCAGCACGCCCAGCAGCAAGGAAATTTTGTCGTGGGCCGAGACGTGATAGAGCGACTGGCGCACCTTGTCGGCGGTCACGTGGTCGGCCTCGATCCGAATGACCTGCGGGTTGTTCATGTGCTCGTAGGCCAGCTCCATGACCCGGTTGCTCAAGGTCGCGGAAAACAGCATGTTGATGCGCTGGCCGGCCGGCGGCATCTTGCGCAACAGATAGCGGATGTCGGCGATGAAACCGAGATCGAACATCCGGTCGGCTTCATCCAGCACCACCACTTCGATATCCGACAGCCTGTACACCCCCTGTTTGAAATAGTCGATCAGCCGGCCGGGGGTGCCGATCAGCACGTCCACCCCCCTTTCCAGCTGGCGGCGCTGGCTGTCGTAACCCGTTCCGCCGTACACCGCAGCAAACTTGAGGCCGGTATAGCGGCCGATCAGTTCGGCGTCGCGATGGATTTGCACCGCCAGTTCGCGGGTCGGCGCGAGCATGATCGCCCACGGACCGAACGCATCCTCGGGGGCCGGCGTTTCCATCAGGTGATGGAGGGTGGCCAGCAGAAACGCGGCGGTCTTACCGGTGCCGGTTTGGGCTTGGCCGGCGATATCCTGGCCTTTGAGCGCCAGTGGCAGCGTGGCGGCCTGAATCGGCGTACAATGGGTGAAACCGGCATCTTCCAGGCTTTCCAACAGCGAATCGGTCAAACCGAGCGAGGAAAACAGGACAGCAGTCAAATGGTCTTTTTGCATGAGTGAGTAACGATCCCGAGTAAGCAGGGGCAGGGGAACGGATAATGACTGTCTCTTATACACATCT
>DPWB01000142.1 GCA_003527885.1 Candidatus Competibacteraceae bacterium | reverse complement strand
CGGCCGCCACCGACACCTACACTAGATTGCTCGGCGGCAGGTCCGCCGCCGGCAATTCGCCCTGGCCCCGTTCCGGCCACTCGATCAGCAAAATCGCGTCACCGTCGAGCTGCTCGCGCAAGCCGAGATACTCCAATTCCTCGGGATCGCTCAGCCGATACAAATCCCAGTGAAACAGCCGCCAGCCTGCTAATTCATAAGGCTCCACCAGCGTGAAGGTCGGGCTTTTCACCGTGCCGCGGTGGCCGAGTCCGTGCAGCAGGCCGCGCGCCAGCGTGGTCTTGCCGGCGCCCAGATCGCCGCGTAGATAAATGATGCAACCGGGTAGAAGCGTTCGACCCAGTTGTGCGCCGAGCCGTTCGGTGGCGGCGGCGGAATCGAGCAAGCGTTCCAGCATGGCGATGGCGTGTTTCCGACCTCAGTCCGTCGGTTGGAGGCGGAGGTTTTCCGCGGTGGTGGGATTGACCAACCGCCGTAGGAAGGGCAATAAATCGGTCGCCAGCAAGCCGCGCTCGCCGCCGGATTGAGCCGCCAGATCGCCGGCGCGGCCGTGCAGATAGACGCCGGCCCGAGCCGCCACGAACGGCGGTAAGCCTTGCGCCAGCAGCGCGGCGATGGCTCCGGTCAGCACGTCGCCCATACCGCCGCTGGCCATGCCGGGATTGCCGGACGCGCAAAGCACCACCACGCCATCCGCCTTGCTGGCGATCAGGGAACCCGCGCCCTTGAGGACGGCCACGCCGCCAAAGCGCAACGCCAAATCCTCGACGGCGGCGAAACGGTCGGCTTCGACCTCGGCCGGAGTCATCTTCAACAAGCGGGCGGCCTCGCCGGGATGCGGCGTCAGAATCCAGTTTTCGCGGAAGTTAGGTTCGATGGCCAACAGGTTCAAGGCGTCGGCGTCGGCCACCAGCGGTTTGTCGCTGGCGAGCACGGCGCGCAGCAAGCCCCGGCCCCAATCGTCCCGACCGAGCCCCGGCCCGATGGCGACGACGGTCGCCCGATTCAGCAAAGCGCTCAAGGCCTCCGGGGTTTCGACTCCGTGAAACATCAGTTCCGGGCGAGCCGCCGCCTGCAAGCTGGCGTGCGCGCTGCGGGTGGCGATGCTGACCAGTCCCGCGCCGCAGCGAGCGGCGGCTTCGGCGCTCATGCGCGCTGCGCCGGCCATTCCCAGATCGCCGCCGACCACCAGTACATGGCCGAAATGGCCTTTATGGGCGCTGCGCGAGCGGTCGGGCAAATAGTGCGGCAACTCGCGACCGGTATAGCGCCAGCTGGCCGGATGGATGGCCGCGTAAATATCGGACGGCACCTCCAGGTCGCTGAAACTGATCTCACCGCAGCAAGCGGGTCCCTGTGCGGTGAACAAGCCTTGCTTGAGCCCGATGAAAGTCATGGTTGCCGCCGCCCGAACCGCCGCACCGAGAATGACGCCGGTGTCGGCGTGCAAGCCGGAGGGGATGTCGAGAGCCAGGATGTCGGCGGGATGGGCGTTCATGGCCAGGATCGCCTCCTTCCACGGGCCGGTGACTTCCCGCTCCAGCCCGGTGCCGAGGATGGCGTCCACCAGCAAATCGGCGCCGTTCAGAGCGGCGGCGGTAAAAGGCATGATGGCAACGCCGGTGGAGCGGGCGTTCCACCAAGCGGTCTGGGCGTCGCCGTGCAAGCCTTCAGGATCGGCCAGCGTCAGAACCCGGACATCAAATCCGTGCTGGTGGGCCAATCGCGCCACCAAGTAGCCATCGCCGCCGTTGTTGCCGCCGCCGCAGACCACGACGATCCGGCGCGCGTTCCAGCGCTGGCGCAGCAGGCCGAAGGCCGCCTCGCCGGCCCGCCACATCAGGGTGTAGCCGGAGATGCCGCGAACTTCGATGGCGATACGGTCCAGCTCCCGCACCTGAGCGGCCCGGTACAGCTCGTAAGGCAACTCACCCATGAAAAAGCTCCTCGATGGTGGTGGTTGGGGGCACAATACGCCGGTCATTTTCCCACATCCAGCCGCCGCCGTGACGCTTGTCGTAACCGACCCGCAACTCGCTGAACTCGCCGTCGCCATCAAGCGGTGGGGCCGGGAATTGGGATTCCAGCGAGTCGGCATCGCCGCCATCGATCTGGGCGAGCACGAGGCGCGGCTGTCGGAGTGGTTGGCGGCCGGATTTCACGGCGACATGGCCTACATGGCGCGGCACGGGGTCAGGCGCAGCCGGCCGGCGGAACTGGTGCCGGGTACGGTGCGCGCCATTTCCGCCCGGATGGATTATCTGCCGCCGGAAGCCGCCGAACCGTGGCGCGTGCTCAATGATCGCGCGTTGGGTTACCTCTCGCGCTACGCGCTGGGGCGGGATTATCACAAACTGTTGCGCCGGCGGCTGCAACGCCTCGCCGAGCGCATCGCCGCCACCGTCGGGCCGTTCGGCTATCGGGTCTTCACCGACAGCGCGCCGGCCCTGGAAAAAGCGCTGGCCGAGAAAGCGGGTTTGGGCTGGATCGGCAAGCACAGCAATCTGCTCGACCGCCGCGCGGGGTCTTGGTTCTTTCTCGGGGAGATTTACGTCGACCTGCCGTTGCCGGCGGATGAGGCCGCGACCGCCCATTGCGGGCGCTGTACGGCGTGTCTGAAGGTTTGTCCGACCCGCGCCATCGTCGCGCCTTACCGGGTGGACGCCCGCCGCTGCATTTCCTATCACACCATCGAATTGGCGGGCTCGATCCCGCTGGAATTTCGCCGCGCCATCGGCAACCGGATTTACGGTTGCGACGACTGTCAGTTGGCGTGTCCGTGGAATCGCTTCGCCCGGCCGACCGTGGAAGTCGATTTCCGCGCCCGGCACGGCTTGGACGCGCCGGGGTTGAGCGGGCTGTTCGCGTGGGACGAGCGAGAGTTTCTGCGCCGCACCGAAGGCAGCGCCATCCGCCGGATCGGCCACCAACGCTGGCTGCGTAACATTGCCGTGGCTTTGGGCAACGCGCCCCCTTCACCGGCGATCTTGGCCGCCTTGCAAGCGCGCTTGAGGCATCCGTCGGAGCTGGTGCGGGAACATGTGGCGTGGGCGCTGGGCGTACAGCAGCAGACAACGGCGGTGCGCCCGACGAATGCTGGACCCCCATCACCCCGGCCTAAAACGTAAACTTTATGGGGCGGGTTACAGCGGGCCGCCGGCTGCGGGAACCGTCGGTCATCAAGGGTGCGAGGCCCGGGTTTCGACTTGGCCGGTCAGTCTTCCTCACCGATATGGTATTCCTTGAGACGGCGCTTCAAGGTCGACAAGGGAATGCCAAGCTCGCGGGCGACGGCGGCCTTATTGTTGTTGTTGAGCGTCATCGATTCCCGGATCATCTGGCGCTCCACGTCCTTGAGATGGGCGCGGGCGGCTGCGGTGGTGCTGGTTTTCGGAGCGGGGGACGAGGGGTCGGCCGGCGCGCTGGAGGGGGCGGCGGTGGGCACGGTCGGCGGGGAGTTTTGTCCCGCGCCGGCGGTGTTGGACGACCGGGTTTCTTTGGATAGCCGCAAGTCTTCAGGTTGAATGTCCCGGTCGCCGCACAATACCACCGCCCGCTCCAGCACGTTGCGCAACTCCCGCACGTTGCCGGGCCACGAGTAGGCCTGCAAGGCGCTCATGGCGGCGTCGGATATCCGGCAGCTCAAGTTGAGCCGTTCGCACAAATGACGGGCGATCAACGGGATATCCTCGGGAATCTCCCGGAGCGCCGGCACCTCGACGGGCACGACGGAGAGCCGGTAGAACAAGTCGGTCCTGAACGCGCCGGTTTTGACCATGGCTTCCAGATCCCGGTGCGTTGCGGTGATGACCCGCACATCGACCCGCAGCGGCTTGTCGGAACCGATCGGGGTCACTTCGCGGGTTTCCAGGACGCGCAGCAGCCGCGGCTGCAAGTCCAGCGGCAACTCGCCGATCTCATCGATGAACAGCGTGCCGGCGTGCGCTTGGCGGAAGGCGCCCTCGCGCGAGCCGGTGGCGCCGGTGAACGCGCCCTTGATGTGACCGAACAGGTCGTTGCGCACCATTTCCGGGTCGGTGACCGAGGCGTCGAACACCACCAGCGGACCCGAGCGACCGGAGAGGGCGTGCAAAGTACGGGCCACCGACTCCTTGCCGGCCCCGGATTCGCCGTGCAGGTGGACGGTGGTCGGCGTGGGGGCCACCGCCCGAATCAGGCCGTACAGCTCCCGCATCCGCTCGCTGGCGCCGACCAATTCGCCCAAGTGATCCTGACGCGGCACCGCCACCTTGCGTTCTTCGGTATGCTGGCGGATCAGCACCCGCGAGTAACCGAGGCGACATTCGGCGCTTTCGGGGATGTAGGCCTCGGTGATGCGCACGTCGTTGATGAAAGTGCCGTTGGTGGAGCCAAGATCGCGCAGCAACAAGCCGTCCGCCGTCATGCGAATTTCGGCGTGACGGCGCGAAACCGCCCGATCGGTCAACACCAAGTCGTTGTCCGTGGCGGTGCCGATCCGCACGGACGGCAGGCCGAGGCTGGCTTCCTGCCCGGTATCCGGG
>DPWB01000144.1 GCA_003527885.1 Candidatus Competibacteraceae bacterium | reverse complement strand
TGCATCCTGTGCGCCTGCTGCTCCACCAGTTGCCCGAGCTACTGGTGGAACGGCGAGCGCTACCTCGGCCCTTCCATCTTGCTGCAAGCCTACCGCTGGATCGTGGACAGCCGCGACGAGTTTACCGGCGAGCGGCTGGACGATCTGGAAGACCCGTTCCGGCTGTATCGCTGCCACACCATCATGAATTGCACCAAGACCTGCCCGAAGAGTTTGAATCCCGCGAAAGCCATCGCGGAGATCAAGAAACTGATGGTGGAACGGCGGTAATCCGCTGTTTTAGGTTAAATTTTCTTATCCTTGACCCCTCTCCCGCCATGCGGGAGAGGGGTTTTGTTGCTGGGAGCAGCGTGTCGTGACCGAACAGTTGGGCAAATTGCGCTGGCGCTGCCGGCGCGGCATGAAAGAGTTGGACCTGCTGACCTTGGGCTACCTGGAACGGCATTACGCGGCCGCTTCAGCGGAAGAGCGACAGGCGTTCGCGGAGTTGCTGGAGCTGCAAGACCCGGTGCTGATGAGCTATATGGTCGGACGGGCAACGCCGGCGGAGCCGATAACGGCGAAAGTGGTCAACGTCATGCGCACGCTGCTGAACGATGCGGATGCGTCTTGATCCTGAACGGGCGATCCCGTTACCGGTCACTGCCCGTGGATGGCCCACGGTATTCCAGCGGCGGCTCCAGCACGGGTTGCCAGCCCGTTTCGCCGGGCCGGGCAACAAGGTCGGCGGCGATGCCCAAACCCACGACGGCCAATAAGCTTGCACCGTGGTATAGCAGCGGCAACCGGTCCCGTTCCCACGGCGGAATGCCCGCTTCCTGCAACAGTTTCTTCAATTCTTGACTGTGGCGGCGGCCGACGGGTTGAAAGCGCTCGCCACCGTTCCGAAAGCGGACGATCAGCGGGCCGTCGCACCCGATTGCTGCCCGTAATCCCTGACCGGACGCTGCCCGCATCCGCAGCCGGCCCACGCCCGGAAGCTCCAGCGGCGGCCAGCCATCGCCACACCCTCGCCAGCTGAAGGTCTGGCGAGCGTCATGCGGCGGCAAGGGCGGCATGGCGTATAGGCTGTCCCGGTAGCGCCGCGCTTCACCGCCCGGCCAGCGGACGCAGGGTCGTCGGTCGCGCCCGGCGGTGAGCGTATCGTGCAGCAGGCGCCGCAATTGCCGGTGGTCGGGAACCGGCAAGCCGAGCCGGCGCAACCAAAAGCGCACGACGTTGCGTTGGCGGATGTCGCTGAGCTCGCACAGCGGCGGAAGGCGCAGCGCATCGGCGCGTCCGGCGACGACCCCACTAAGGTCGGTCGCGGCTTCCGCGTTCAGCCAGTCGGCGGTTTCGGCGCACCAGCGCGCCGAACGCGCCAAATTGCGGTGAGCGGCCGGCCAGCGCTCAGCCAGCAAGGGCAGGATGTGGTGGCGGAGATAGTTGCGGTCGAACGCGGAATCCCTGTTGCTGGCATCCTCGATCCAGTGCAAATGCCGGGCGCGAGCGTAAGCCAGCAGCTCCGTGCGGCCGACCTCCAGCAAGGGGCGCAGCAGCCAGCCCTGTCCGAGTCGGGCCGCCGCCGGCATCGCCGCCAATCCGTGCGGACCCGCGCCGCGCAACAGTTGCAGCAACAGGGTTTCGGCTTGATCGTCCCGGTGATGGGCGGTCAACAACCCGGTATCCGGTTCGAGTTCGGCGGCGAGGGCGGCATAGCGGACCCGTCGGGCGGCGGCTTCCGGGCTCTCGCCGGCTAGGGGTCGCGCATCGGCTTTCAAGACTCGCAACGGGACGGCCAACGCGCGACAGATGCGGGCGCAATGCTCGCCCCAGAGGGCCGACGCGGGGTGCAACCCGTGATCCACGTAGCGGGCCGCCAACGTCGGTTCGGGCCGAGCAGCGCGGTCGGTCGCCAGCAGGTGCAGCAGTACGTGGGAATCCAGACCACCGCTGTAAGCGACGATCAGATGGCGGAGCCCAGGGGGGTTGTTTAGCAGAGGGGCGAACAGGGCGGGCGAGAGCACCATCGCGTTGCAATCCCAGTCCCGCCGGCTCAGGAGTCCTTGTCCTTGCCCAGCAGGGCGGCCACGCTGCTCTGCCAGGACGATTGGGTCGAGGCGGCCGGCTCCGCTTCCTTGAACACGCCGTAAGCCATCAGCCGCTGGTAGCGTTGTTCCAACAGCGTATCCACCGTCAGGGCGTCCAGTTGTTGCAAGTTTTTATGCAGGGCGGTTCGAACGTTCTCGACGATGCGCGTCAGGTCGCGGTGGGCGCCGCCCGGCGGTTCGGGGATAACGCTGTCGATCAGTTTCAGCTTCAGCAGGCGGTCGGCGGTCAACCCCAGCGCTTCGGCGGCTTCGGGGGCTTTTTCGGCGCTCTTCCATAAAATCGCCGCGCAGCCTTCCGGCGAAATCACCGAATAAGTGCTGTATTGGAGCATCAGCACCCGGTCGCCGACGCCGACCGCCAGCGCGCCGCCGGAACCGCCCTCACCGATCACCACGCAGATCACCGGAATGCGCAGCCGGCACATTTCGAACAAATTGCGGGCGATGGCCTCGCTCTGGCCGCGTTCCTCGGCGCCGATGCCGGGATACGCGCCCGGCGTGTCGATGAAAGTCAGCAGCGGCAGGTGGAAGCGTTCGGCCAACTTCATCAGGCGCAGCGCCTTGCGATAACCTTCCGGTCGCGGCATCCCGAAATTGCGGTAAATCTTTTCCTTGGTGTCGCGGCCTTTCTGGTGGCCGATCACCAGCACCGCCCGTCCGTCCAGGCGCGCCAGCCCACCGACGATGGCGTGATCGTCGGCGAAGCTGCGGTCGCCGTGCAGTTCCTGAAAATCGGTGAACAGCCGCTCCACGTAGTCCAGCGTGTAAGGGCGCAACGGGTGGCGGGCGATCTGGGAAATCTGCCACGGGGTCAGACTGGCGAAGATGGAGTCGGTCAGCGCTTTGCTCTTGGCTTCCAGCCGGGCGATTTCATCGCTGATGTTCAGCTCCTGTTCGGCGCTGAGATTGCGCAGTTCCTGGAGCATCGCCTCCAGTTCGGCGATAGGTTTTTCGAAATCCAGACAGTTGTTCGGCGTCATCGCGGAGGTACTTGCTTCAATCCTTGTCGGGCAGGCGCACGGCCAAGTACAGTGACTCGGTTTCCCGTTTCACCAGTAACGGCACCGCCTTGCCCTTGGGCAAGTCCTTGGCCAACTCGACGAACTGGCTGGCGCTTTTGACCGGATTATGGTTGATTTGCAGGATAATGTCGTCCGGGTACAGGCCGGCGTTCGCGGCCGGCCCTTCGTCCACGGCGGTGACCAGGATGCCCTGTTCTTCGGCCGCCATGTTGCGGCGCTGGTCGTTGCTGAGATCGGCGACAGTCATGTTGAGGCGTGAGTCCGTGTGTTCGTCCATGGTGGCGACCGGTTCCTCCATCGCTTCCAGCCGGGCGATGGTCGCCTTGATTTCCAGCGGCTCGCCGTTGCGCAAGACCGACATCGCCACCGTCTTGCCGACCGGCGTGACGCCGATCATCCTCGGCAGTTGCGAAGAATCCTCCACCAGTTCGCCGCCGTAACGCAGAATCACATCTCCCACCTTGAAGCCGGCGCCGGCCGCCGGACTGTCCGGCAAGATCTGGGCGACCAGCGCCCCGCGTGGCCGGTCGAGCTGAAAGGCTTCGGCCAGATCGTTGTTGACCGCTTGCAGCAGGATGCCCAGCCAGCCGCGGGTGACTTCGCCGGTCGCTTTCAGTTGGTCGGTCACCTGGATGGCCAGCTTGATGGGAATGGCGAACGACAGCCCCATATAGCCGCCGGTGCTGCTGTAAATCTGCGAGTTGATCCCGACCACTTCGCCGCGCAGGTTGAACAAGGGGCCGCCGGAGCTGCCGGGATTGACCGCCACATCGCTCTGGATGAACGGCACGTAGGTGCCGCTGGGCAAATTGCGGCCGACCGCGCTGACGATGCCTTGGGTCGCGGTGTGCTCCAAGCCGAACGGCGAGCCGATGGCCAGCACCCATTCGCCGACTTCCAGGGCGTCGGAATCGCCGATCTTGACCGCCGGCAGGTTGTCGCCTTCGATCTTGAGCACCGCCACATCGGTCAGTTCGTCCACGCCGATCACCTTGGCGGGACGTTCCCGCTGGTCGCTGAGCCGCGCGATGATCTTGTCGGCGTCGCGGGCGACATGGGCGTTGGTCAGGATGAAACCGTCCGGCGAAATGATGAAGCCCGAACCCAGGGAATTGGTTTGACGGTCGCCCGGCAATTCGGGCCGTTCCTGGAAGAAGCGCCTGAAGAATTCCAGGTACGGGTTCTCCTTGCCCGGCAGCTCCGGCAAACCGGGCTTGCGGGCGGCGTTTTGCTTGCTGGGCGCTTGGGTCGAGCTGATATTGACGACCGCCGCTTCGTTTTGTTTGACCAGCTTGCGAAAATCCGGCAGCGGTTGCGTCTCGGCGGGACGGGCCGGCGCGGCGGCCGAGCAACACAGCGGAAAAAGCAGCACGAGCGCGTACACTACGCGATGGCCAACGCGGTTTAGGACAAAGAGGGTCTCCTGAAAACGGATCAAAGAGGGTCTCCTGAAAACGGATGCGGAAGGACGTGGCGAGCGCGGACGTTTTTAAAACAATTTGAAGGAGAACCAAACACTTGGTCGAAGCCTGCGGGGCGGGTTGAGCGGGTGTCCGAAACGGCCAAGCAGCGGCGCGATTTGCACAGTATAGAATAGTTGGCGATACTCGGGTAAGACAGGTGAGAGCAGAAACGTAACCCGGAGCGGCGGGAGCGGTCGGAAGCGGCGGCGTCAACCCGGCGTGTGGTGCGAGCGACGAGAAGGGGAACAGACGATGGAGCAGAAATCCGAGCAGGTTGTGACCGATAATGATAAAGCGACCCAGTATCTTTACGAATTGGCGCTGAAGTTACTGGAGTTGAAAGGATCGGATATCTTTATCACCGCCGGCAGCCCGGCCGCGTTCAAGATCAACCAGGAGATCCGCCGGGTCGGTGGCCCAAGTTTGAGCCCGCAGCAAGTGGCGCTGCTGGTGCGTTCGATCATGAACGACCGGCAGGCGCGGGAATTCGACCAGAACCGTGAAGCCAATTTTTCCCTCAACTTTCCCGACGTGGCGCGCTTCCGGGTCAGCGCTTTCACCCAGCGGGGCAGCTCCGGCATGGTGCTGCGGCTTATCCAGCAGCAGATTCCGACGCTCGACGAGCTCAATCTGCCGCCGATCCTTCAGGACATCGCACTGGCCAAGCGGGGCCTGGTGATTTTCCTGGGTGGCACCGGTTGCGGCAAGACCACGTCGATGGCGGCCATGCTGGATTACCGCAACAGCCAGTGCCGCGACCATATCATCACCATCGAAGACCCCATCGAATTTTTTCACCGCCACAAACTTTCCCTGGTGGACCAGCGCGAAGTCGGCGTGGATACCGATTCCTACGACACCGCTTTGAAGAATACCTTGCGCCAAGCCCCCAACGTCATCCTGATCGGCGAAGTGCGGGATCGGGAAACCATGCAATCGGTCATCAACTTCGCCGAAACCGGCCACCTGTGCCTGACCACCTTGCACGCCAACACCACCGATCAGGCGTTCGATCGCATCATCAACTTTTTCCCGGAAGAAAGGCGCACCCAGGTCTTGATGGATTTATCCTTCAACATGAAGGCGTTCATCTCGCAGCGCTTGCTGCCGCGCGTAGACCAGCCCGGATTGATCCCGGCGGTGGAAATCCTGCTCAACACGCCGCTGATGGCGGAATTGATCTTCCAGGGGCGGATCAAGGAAATCAAGACGATGATGATGCGCTCCAGCGATCAGGGCATCGTCACCTTCGACATGGCGCTGTTCGATCTCTACGCAGCCGCCCGGATCGGCTACGAAACCGCGATGCGCCAAGCGGAATCCGCCAACAACCTGCGGCCGAAGATGAAGCTGGAAAGCAAGCGCCCGCCCCCGCGCGCGGCGGGCGC
>DPWB01000365.1:508-6030 GCA_003527885.1 Candidatus Competibacteraceae bacterium | reverse complement strand
CCTCGTCGGCAGCGTCAGATGTGTATAAGAGACAGCCTTCGCGTCGGTCGAATACATCATGCGCGATGTGGACTGGGGCTGGCTGATCCGCTACATCCATTCCACCGGCGCCTCGGCCTTTTTCATCATGGTCTACCTGCACATGTACCGCGCCCTGATCTACGGCTCTTACAAAAAGCCGCGCGAACTGATCTGGGTTTTCGGCGTACTGATCTTCCTCGCCCTGATGGCCGAGGCCTTCATGGGCTACCTGTTGCCCTGGGGCCAGATGTCGTTTTGGGGCGCGCAGGTGATCATCAACCTGTTCAGCGCGATTCCCGTCATCGGACCGGATCTGTCGGTCTGGATCCGCGGCGATTACGTGGTCTCGGACGCCACCCTGAACCGCTTTTTCTCCCTGCATGTCATCGCCCTGCCGCTGGTTCTACTCGGGTTGGTGGTCGCCCACATCTTGGCCTTGCACGAAGTCGGCTCCAACAACCCCGACGGCGTGGAAATCAAGAAGCTGAAAGACGAAAAAGGCATACCGCTGGACGGCATTCCCTTCCATCCCTACTACACCGTCAAGGATCTGGTCGGCGTGATGGTCTTTCTGCTGTTCTTCGCGGTGGTGATCTTCTTCATGCCCGAGATGGGTGGTTATTTCCTGGAGCACCCGAACTTCGATCCCGCCGACCCGCTGAAAACGCCGCCGCATATCGCGCCGGTGTGGTACTTCACGCCGTTCTACGCCATCCTGCGGGCAGTGCCGTCCTTCGCCGGCACGCAAGTCTGGGGCGTGCTGGCCATGGGCGCATCCATCGTTTTGTTGTTCTTCCTGCCTTGGCTGGACCGCAGCCCGGTGAAATCCATCCGCTATCGCGGTCTTCCATTCAAGTTGGCCCTGGCGGCCTTCGTGATCTCATTTCTGATTCTGGGTTATCTGGGTTCGTTGCCGACCACGCCGGCCCGCACCACCTTGGCGCAAATCTGTTCCGCGATCTATTTCGCTTTCTTCTTCGTGCTGCCAGTCTTGCCGGCCATCGAGAAGACCAAGCCAGTTCCGGAAAGGGTGACTTGAAAATGAAAAAAACAATCGTTGCATTCGTCTTGCTGGTTTTGCCGGCACTGAGCCTCGCGTCCGAAGAGGGCTATCCGTTACAGCGGGCTCCGCTCGATCTGCACAACAAGGCCTCCCTGCAAAAGGGCGCCAAATTGTTCGTCAATTACTGTATGGGTTGCCATTCGCTGGAGCACCAGCGCTACAACCGGTTGGCCCGCGACATCGGCCTGACCGACGAGCAGGTCAAGCAAAACCTGATCTTCACGGGGGCCAAGGTCGGCGAATTGATGAAAAACGCCATGCCCAAGGCCGACGCCAAGCAGTGGTTCGGCGTCCCTCCCCCCGACCTGACCCTGATCGCCCGCTCGCGCGGCGTGGACTATCTCTTCACCTACCTGCAAACCTTCTATCTGGACCCGACCCGACCGTTTGGCGTGAACAATGCCGTGTTTCCCAACGCCGGTATGCCGCACGTCTTGTGGGAGCTTCAGGGCTGGCAAAAGCCGGTCTACGAAGTTCATAAAGCCAAAGGTAAGGATAGCCCCGAAACCAAGGTTCTCAAAGGCTTTGAACTGGTGCAACCGGGCAGCATGAGCCCTCCCGAATTCCGCGAAGCGATGGCGGATTTGGTGGGCTTCCTGTCCTATGCCGGGGAACCCGGTCAATTGGACCGCCAGCGCATCGGGATTTGGGTCGTCTTGTTCCTGGCGTTGGCTTCGGTGATTTTCTATCTCCTGAAAAAGGAATATTGGAAGGACGTGCACTAACGTCGCCGCTTCGCCGGAGAGACGCTACTGTCCGCGCTCTCCGGCGAAACCGGTGGCGACTCGCTCCCCCGTTGGGGAGTTTATTTCCCCAGTCTTGGTCCGTTCCTCATGACTTCGACTCGCCCCTATCTGATCCGCGCCCTGTTTGAATGGATTGAAGATAACGCTCTGACCCCTCATCTCCTGGTCAACGCGGAATTCCCGGGCGTGGAAGTGCCCAAACAGCACATCAAGGAAGGGCGAATCGTACTGAACATCAACGGCGCCGCCGTGCGCGACCTGCAACTGGGCAACGAATGGATCGAATTCAACGCCCGTTTCGGCGGCGTTGCCCGCAACGTGCATATCCCCGTCAGCGCTGTCCTGGCCATTTACGCCCGCGAGAACGGGCAGGGCATGGCGTTCGGGGAGGAACAAGGCAGCGACGGGCCTTCACCGCCCCCCGGCACGCCCCCCGGCACGCCGCCCGGCAAGCCGGCCGGTGGCCCCCAACGCAAGCCGACCCTGAAAATCGTGAAATAGTCAGTTGATGAACTCGAACAGCGTGACGACCTGCCGGACCCCGCTCACCTGACTGGCGACGTTGGCGGCGGCATCCCCTTCGTTTGGCCGCACCAAGCCCATCAGATAAACCACGCTTCGATCCGTCACCACCTTCACGCGGCTGGGATCGAAGTCGTTAATCCTGATCTTGAACAGGGCGGCCTTGACCTTGCTGGTCAAAAAGCTGTCGTTGCTTCGAGCGGACAGCGGGTTGGGTCGGGCGACCACCAGTTCGTTATAGACCTCCCTGACGGGTGGGGCAATGCCCCGAACCACCGCATCCGCCTGCTGTTTTACCCCTTCCGACACCGCCTCACCGGTCAGCAATACCACGCCGTTGTAACTGGTGGCGCTGATTCGGTTGCCCGGCGGCAGTTTCTTGTTGAGCGCGTCGTAGATCTTCAGCTCGACCGTTTGGTCGTCCATGACCGTGCCGGTGGTCCGCCGGTCGTGCGCCACGCCGACGCCGACCGCCGTGCCTCCCAGCAGGAGGCCCACGCAACCGCTCAGCAACACCGCCGCCAACCCGGCGACGATCAATCGCAATGGCCATGCTTTCATGCTTGCTCCTTTCCGAACAATAACCAGTCCACGCCGTCACAAAGGCAGTGGATGATCAAAATGTGAGTTTCCTGAACCCGTGCGGTCGCGGTCGCCACCGCGCGGATTTCGATATCTTCCCCAGCCATTTGCCGGGCCATCTGCCCACCGTCCCGCCCCGTCAGCGCCACGGTGGACATGCCCGCTGTCCGGGCGGCTTCCATGGCCGCCAGCACATTCGGCGAATTGCCGCTGGTCGAAAGCGCCAGCAGCACGTCGCCGGGACGCCCCAGGGCGCGCACCTGCCGGGCGAACACCTGCTCGAAGGCATCGTCGTTGGCGATGGAGGTCAACGCGGAGCTGTCGGTGGTCAGCGCGATGGCGGCCAATCCCGGACGTTCGATCTCAAAGCGGTTGACGAGTTCGGCGGCGAAATGCTGGGCGTCCGCAGCCGAACCGCCGTTACCGCAGACCAGGATCTTATGGCCTTGCCGCAATCGGGCCGCCACGTGTTCGGCCGCCCGCGCGATCCGTGGTCCCATCGCTTCCAGGGTGCGCCGCTTGGCCTCGGCGCTGGCGTTAAAATGCCGATCGATTCTCGCGAGCAAGTCCATAACCTGTCCAGTGCATCCGCTGATGGGAAGCGTTTATTTTATTCGCAAAACGGGAGATAGCCACGCGGGCTCCGCCGTTGCACGGAAAAACCGCACCGAGAGTTGCAGGCCCACGGCCATCCACGATAATGGCGTCCAAGCTCATTTTATGGGGTCATGACTCATGGAAATCCGCAGGCTTGCTCTGGCGGGAGGCGCCGAGGCCGCAACCGGTCTGGCCGTCGTCATCGATGTCTTTCGCTCCTTTTCGAGCGAACCGTTATTGATTCACCTGGGAACCCGGCGGCTGTTACTCGAAAACGACGTGGAGCGCTGCTTCGCGCTCCGGGGCGATGCCCTGCTGGTGGGCTCCCGCAACGAGGAACCCATTCCCGGTTTCGACCTCACCAATTCGCCCTCGCAAATCCTTCGAGCCGGCGCGGAGCGCTTTCGCGGCCGAACCGTCATCCACCGCTCCACCTCCGGCGTCGGCGGTGTCCCGGCGGCGCTGGCGGGAGCGGACGAAGTCCTGCTGGCCTCGTTTCTCAACGCGCGGGCGACCGCCGCCTACATCCGTCGGCGCGATCCGGCGATCGTGAGCTTGGTAGCGATGGGCAGCCGGGCCACCCTCTCGGCGCCCGAGGACGAGCGTTGCGCCGATTATCTGGAAAGCCTGCTCGCGGGTAAAGCTTACGATCACATCGCCGCGCTCGCTGAAATCCTAGCGCATCACAACGCCCGCAAATACTTGGATGCCGATAACCCCAATTTGCCCAAAGACGACATTATTCTATGTCTGCAAAGAGATCTGGTCGATTTTGCCCTGCGGGCCGAACGCTGCGGCGAATCGATCGAAGCCGTGCCGGTCCACCTGGAAAATCTCATCGGGCACTGATAGGCAAAGGCTCTTATTCAGATAATTTTCAGGGTGCAAAAGATCTAATGGTTCATGGGTGAGGTTGGGGGTTAGATAAAATCATGCGTAAACTCGTTTCTTCGGGGTCATCGTTCGAGCCGGCCATCGGCTTTTCCCGCGCGGTTCGGGTGGGTGACTTCGTGGCTGTCGCCGGCACCGCTCCGATCACCGTGGATGGCGGCACCGCTTCGCCGGGCGATGTCTATGGCCAGACCAAGCGCTGCCTAGAGATCATCGCCCAAGCGGTGTCTGCCGCAGGCCTCACTCTTCAAGATGTCGTGCGCACGCGGGTGATGCTCACCGACATCTCCCGTTGGGAGGCGGCAGCCCGCGCTCACGGTGAAATCTTTTCTGATATCAGGCCAGCCTGTACCTTCGTCGAGGTCAAGGGTTTCATCAAAAAGGAATGGCTGGTCGAACTGGAGGCTGATTGTGTGGCACGGCCCACCGCCGAATAAGCCTTCGCCCCATCCGCCGTGCTCCGGCTTGCGGGGTCGGCGCGCAGGCGAGTTCAAACGTTGAAAAGCCGGTCTTGGCGAGGTTGCTTTAGAGGCAAATCCATGAATCTGATAAAGCGGTTGCTACTTGCAGCGGCGCTAGCCGCGACCACGATGGCTCCGTTGTCCGCCGCGAACGCCTGGGACCGTGGCGATCATGGCGGATACTGGGGCGGCGGTTATCATGGCGGTTGGGATGGCCACCGCGATTACCGGCACGACCACCATGACGGGGCGGCCGGCGCCGCCATCGTCGGGCTGGCCCTCGGGACCCTCTTCGGGGCCGCCATCGCCCAATCAGCGCCGCCTCCTCCCGCCGAACGTTGCCGCTCCATCGTCGTACAAGGCGTCAGATACTATAACTGCGACGGTTATCAGGATCGCTACGATGATGGTGGCTACGGCAACAATGACGGTGATGGCTACTACAACGGCAATTACGATGACCGTTACAGCGGCAGCGCTTACTACGATCCGCCCGACAGCCCGGCCGGCTGGGCGGCGGCAAGATGAACCGTCGTCGGAACGAAAAGCTTCAACCCTGCTCGGCGATCACCCGCAGCCCTTGGAAAATCAGCTCCGCTTCCAACCGGTAGGACTCTACCAAGTAAGGTAAAACCGTCT
>DPWB01000365.1:0-172 GCA_003527885.1 Candidatus Competibacteraceae bacterium | reverse complement strand
CACCCGCCGCCATCATGCGCGTGCTGATGCCGTCGATGGCGGCGGCCACCGCATGTACCGAGCCCCCCCAAACACAATCGCGGGTATTGCGGCCGAACAACTGCGGGGTGCCGCCTTCCGGCGGAATCTGCCGGGTATCCCGATAGAGCGCCTCTCGCATCAAACGCATACC
>DPWB01000023.1 GCA_003527885.1 Candidatus Competibacteraceae bacterium | reverse complement strand
ATATGATCTTTTTTCAAGCAGAAGACGGCATACGATATCTAGTACGGTCTCGTGGGCTCGGNGATGTGTATAAGAGACAGGGATTGAATATCGAATCCGTCCGACGCGCCGCCGAACAATCCGAACTGGAGAAAAAATCCCTCGAATCGCTGGCTCGCACCGATGCCCTGACCGGCCTGCCGAACCGGCGCGGCCTGAATGCGGCGCTGGCCGACGCGCTGCTCGCCGGCCGCCCTGACACCGCCTTGGCCGTTTATCTGCTCGACCTCGACGGCTTCAAGGCCATCAACGACAACCTCGGCCACGACGCGGGCGACCAACTGCTGGTTCAGGTGGGCCAGCGCCTGCGCCAACAGCTGCGCCGCAGCGACATCGTCGCGCGCCTCGGTGGCGACGAATTCGTCATCGTGGCCGGCTCGCTGCCGGGCGAGGCCGAAGCGATGATGCTGGGCCGAAAGCTGCTCGAAGCCTTCAAGCAGCCGTTCACGGTGTTCGGCCAGGACTGCCGGGTGGGATTGACCATCGGCTTCGCGCTTGCGCCCCAAGACGGCCACGATGCCGCCGGCCTGCTCAAGTGCGCCGACGCCGCGATGTATGCCGGGAAACAGGCGGGACGCCACACGGTGCGACGCGGCGCCCCTGCCTTGCAAACCCTCCTGAGCGCTGACGCCAATCAAGCAGACGCCGTGCTCCGCTCCGCCTAAACTACGGGGAGGCCCTTTCACATGCGGGCGCGCGTGATGCCGCCGACCCGTCTCTGCCGGAGGATCGCTCCACGATGTACGAATTCCTGCAATACCAAGTCCGCGATGCGATGACCGCCGATCCCATCGTCATCAGCCCCAAAGCCAAACTCCGCGAAGTCGAAGAACTGTTCGAGACCCACGATTTCAACGGCGTACCCGTGGTGGACGAGCGGTGGCGCTTGCTCGGCATTCTGACCAAATTTGACGTGCTCAAGGCGTTCAGCCTGGACCCGCAAGCCATCGCTCCGCGCTATGACGCCATCATGGAGCAAGTGATTGAAACGGTGATGACCCGCGATCCGGTCAGCGTCAGCCCGAAGCTGCCGCTGAGCCGATTGCTGCAAAAGCTGGTGGAAATGCGCACCAAAAGCCTGCCGGTGGTGGAGAACGACCGGCTGGTGGGCATCATCTCTCGCGAGGATGTTTTAAAGGCGCTGCGCCGCGCCACGATCAAGCACGAAACGCCGGCTCACGAGGGCTCGCGGCCATGACCACGCTGCTCTACACGCACCCGGCCTGCCTGGAACACGATGCCGGCTACGGCCATCCCGAGTGCGCCGCCCGCCTGAGCGCCATTCTCGACGCTTTGAAAGCCGCTCCCTTTGCCGCCCTGGAATGGCGCGACGCCCCGCTGGCCAGCATCGATCAGTTGACCCGGATTCACGTGCCCGCGCACGTCGAGCGCATCCTGTCTGGAATTCCCAAACAGGGCTATTACGCCATCGACGGCGACACCATCGTCTCGCCGCAATCCGGCGAGGCCGCCCTGCGGGCGGCGGGCGCGGTGTGCGCGGCGGTCGATGCCGTCCTGCAAGACGAGGCCGGCACCGCTTTCTGCGCGATTCGCCCGCCCGGCCACCACGCCGAACCGAGCCAATCGATGGGGTTTTGCCTGTTCGGCAACGCGGCCATCGGCGCCGCCCACGCCCGTATGGCCCACGGCTTGGAGCGCGTGGCGGTGATCGACTTCGACGTGCATCACGGCAACGGCACTCAAGCCGCCTTCGAACGCGATCCGGCCTATCTCTACATTTCCACCCACCAAGCCTACATTTATCCCGGCACCGGCCGCCGCAGCGAGCGCGGGGTCGGCAACATCGTCAACGTTCCGCTGACCGCCGGCAGCGGTTCGGCCGAACTGCGAGAGGCATGGCGGGAGGATATCGAACCCGCGCTGCAACAATTCAAACCGCAACTCATCCTGATTTCGGCCGGTTTCGACGCGCATTACCTGGACCCGCTCGCCGAATTGAATTTCAGCGAGGACGATTATGCGTGGCTGACCCGGCGGATTGTGGCGGTCGCCCGGAAATTCGGCCAGGGCCGGGTCGTGTCGGTGCTGGAGGGCGGTTACAACCTGCCGGCGCTGGCCGCCAGCGCGGCGGCGCACGTCAGCGCGCTGATGGAGGATGCCGCCGGCGGCTAGCGGCCGTCGTTCGGGGCCGTTGTCGCGAGCCGGTCGCGCAACCACGCATCGTACCCGCCCCGCAACAACCACAGGCGTCCCGGCAGCCGTTGGCCCAGCAACGCATAGGCGCGAACCGTTCGCGCCCCGCCCTGACAATAGAGCAAGAATTCGCCCGTGGTGCTGGCGGCCCGTTCGGCGAAACGGTCGAGCTGATCCAGCGGGGCGTGTTCCGCGCCGGGAACGTGGCCGGCGTCGAACTCGGCCCGAGTGCGGATATCGAGCCACCGCAATGAGGGCCGTCGCCGGCTGGCCGCGACGCTGAGCCAGGGCAAGCCGTCGGCGGAGATGGCCGCGTCTTCCGCGGATGCTTCGTCCGTAGCGTCAGCAACTTGCGCGGCGCAAGCCCAGCCGGTCTCGGCGAGGGCGACAATCGCGGGGGTGTCACCGCATATCACACAATGCGGATCGCGCGGCAGCCGCAGTTTTTGCAAGCGCATGGTTAGTAAGTCCACGGTCAGCAACGCGCCGACCAGCGGCTCGCCGACGCCCAAAATCAGCTTGAGCGCTTCGTGGGCCTGCAAGACTCCGAACAGGCCGGGAACGGTCCCCAAAACACCCGCCTGGGCGCAAGACGGCACGGTGGCGGGGTCCGGCATTTCGGGAAAGAGGCAGCGGTAGCAGGGTCCGCCGGGCGCGGCATAAACCGCCAGCATCCCGGCAAACGAGCGGATGCTGGCGCCGATGCAGGGTTTGTTGCCGGCCAGCACGCAAGCATCGTTGACCAGATATTTGGTGGCGAAGCGATCCGAACCTTCGATCACCAGATCGTAGGCCGCGATCAGGCCAGCGGCGTTGGCCAAGGTAAAGGCTTCGGGATAAACGTCGATGCGCAGATTGGGATTCAAGGCGAGCAAGTGCTGGCGGGCTTGTTCGACCTTGACGCCGCCGCAATCGGTCGCGTCATATAAAACTTGGCGCTGGAGGTTGCTCAATTCCACTCGGTCGGGGTCGATGATGCCCAACCGGCCGACGCCGGCGGCGGCCAGATAGAGCAAGGCCGGCGCACCCAGCCCGCCCGCCCCGATCACCAACACGCTGGCTCGCCGCAATTTCCGCTGCCCCTCCGCCCCCACTTCCGGCAACACCATCTGCCGCGCGTAGCGCAGTTGTTCTTCGGGGCTGAGGTCGTCCGCCGTCATGGTCGAAAGCGGCTGAATCGGATCGATCATCGCCGGGCATCGTCTCGATCAGGCGGTGGCGCCGGACGCGCCGACGGCTCGCGGAACAGCGCCAGCCAAGCCCTGACCCGCCCATCGGGGTCCGGTGCGCGCAGCACGTCGGAAACGACCGCAATCGCGTCCGCCCCCGCCGCCAGCACCGCCGGCGCTCGTTCCAGCGTGATGCCACCGATGGCGACCAGCGGGCAGGCGAACCGCGCTTTCCATTCGCCGATCCGCGCCAGCCCTTGCGGCGACCACGGCATTTTCTTCAGCGTGGTCTCGTAGATCGGCCCTAGCGCGACGTAATCGGGCGTGGCATCGAGCGCGTTGAGCAGTTCCTGGGGACTGTGGGTGCTGATGCCCAATTTAACCCCCGCCGCGCGAATCGCCGCGCGGTCGGCCCCCGCCAGATCCTCTTGCCCCAGATGCAGCCACGCCGCCCCTAGCGCAATCGCCTCCCGCCAGTGGTCGTTGACGATCATCTGGCAGCCGTAATCGGCGGCGACCGCCAGCGCCTCGCGGATCTGCCGCCGCACCTCGGGACTAGGCTGGTTCTTGAGTCGAAGCTGGAGGGTTCGCACGCCCAAGGGCAAAAATCGGCGCACCCAACGCACGTCATCCACCACGGGATAGAAGCCGTAACCGCCGGCCGTTTTCATCGACGCGCGCCTACGCTTGGTGCCAGAACGGCGTGCCGGTGACCGGTGTGCTGGGTTCGGCCATCTCCTGCACCGGCATCGTGCCGGCGAGATAAGCCAGCCGGCCGGATTCGACCGCCAGACCGAAAGCCCGCCCCATCTGCACCGGATCGGTGGCGCGGGCGACGGCGGTGTTGACCAGCACCCCGTCGTAGCCCAGTTCCATCGCCGCGATGGCGTG
>DPWB01000367.1 GCA_003527885.1 Candidatus Competibacteraceae bacterium | reverse complement strand
ATTAGTGTGAACACGCCCTAGTTCGGGCGGGCGGGTAGAGCGCAGCGCCGGCGAGCCCGGCCGCTGCGGTCGCACGCATCACCGCGGGGAGGATCGCTCCTCCACCCCGAACACCCGCGCCCGTTCCAGCACCGCCGTGGCCCAGCGCCAGTGGGTGGCCGGCTCGCAGAAGGAATCGTTGCGCCGGAACACCGCCGCCGCGCCCGGCGCCAGCACGGCCTTGGCCGTCTCGTAATCGTCGGGCGCCACCCGATAGAGTGCCTCGATCACCGGGATCTGCGCGGGATGGATGGCGGTCTTGCCGACCAAGCCATGCTGCAAGTCGGCCGCGACCTCGCGGGCCAGCACCTGCGGTGTGTCGAGATAATCGAACACCGGAGCGCTCAACGGATAGCCCGCCGGATGAAAGATCCGCACCAGGTCGGCGATGGTGTCGCGCAAGGGAGTGTCATACACCGTCGCGCCCCGCCCGCGCCGGATGCCGAGCAGGTTCAACAGGTCATTCCCTCCGATCCGCAGGCACAATATCCGCTCCTTCAACCCGCAATTTTCCAGCCGATCCCGCACCTGCTCCATCTTGCGGTGCTCGAAGGTTTCGACGGTTTCCAGGATCGGCAGCAGATAATGGCCGGCGCGCGCGTCCCACACCCGCAACCACTCATCCAAGCTATGTGGCCCGAATTTGGGCAGCGCGAACCCCTGAATCCGTTCGATCCCGTCCAGTTGCAACAACCGCCATAACACCATCGGATTGCGCGGGCGGATGAAGCGCAATAGAGAGGAGGTCTCCAACGCCGGCAACAGGGCCGCCACGTTATCGAGCGCCCGTTCCAGATCC
Organism: Candidatus Competibacteraceae bacterium; assembly: GCA_003527885.1. Taxonomy (GTDB): domain Bacteria; phylum Pseudomonadota; class Gammaproteobacteria; order Competibacterales; family Competibacteraceae; genus Competibacter_A. The sequence goes on along the minus strand of DPWB01000367.1, from coordinate 2,502 downwards.
CGCCCGTGCACGGAATCCTCGGTGCAAAAAATCACCGAACGCAAGCCGGGCAACTTCAGCCCGTTGGCGATGGCCGCCAGATCCGGTCGGGTCGCCGGGATATACAACGACGCGCCCAATTGCATCGCCGAAAGGGCTTGCGAGGCTCGGCGCGATCCGGCGTCGCCCTCGTGCTCTGGCTCCCCGCGCGGCGCGGCGCGACAATCAACGGAAACGGCGCTCATCCGCTTTCAAGACGCCACGGCAGCGAATGCCGCCGGCACAGCCGCGCGCCTCCCCCATCACACTTGAAAACTCTCATGCTTCAGCTCATTGTTACCGTTGCTTACCGGCCGATTATCGATTATCCGATAACGTGATGCCGAACTTGTTACGCTCGAAACCTTAAAACACGCTTTTCCGTCCACTCAGATCCATCCACCTAACGGCACATGATCGGGTGAGGTACTTCATGCCAACGTTCACTATCACGGGCGACATCGATCCTTTCCTGCACGCCTCCTTACGCAAGGGCGAAAAAATTATTTGCGAATCCGGCGCCATGGTGATGATGGAGGCCACGCTCGACCTGCAAGGCAAGATGAGCGGCGGTCTCGGCCGCGCCCTCATGCGGCGTCTGACCAGCGGCGAGTCCTTTTTTCAGCAGCACATCGAAGCGACCCGCGGCGACGGCGATTGCCTGCTGTCACCGATGCTGCCCGGCGCGATCCAGATGCTTGATGTCGGCCCGCAGCGCTACACCCTCAACGACGGCGCGTTCGTCGCCGCCACCGCCGGCGTCGAACTGGCCACGCGCGCCCAGAGTCTCGGCAACGCCCTGTTCGCCCAAAGCGGCGGCTTCTTCGTCTTGGAAGCCGGCGGCAAGGGCCAACTGGCGGTCTCCGGTTTCGGCTCGATGTTCATGCTGGACGTGGAACCGGGCAAGGACGTGATCATCGACAACGCCCACGTCGTCGCCTGGGACAGCAGCCTGCACTACGAAATCTCCGTGACCACCGCCAAAACCGGCTCCGGGCTGCTCGGCAATCTCTTGAACAGCGTGACCAGCGGCGAGGGCGTCGTGCTGCGCTTCGCCGGCGCGGGCAAGGTGCTGATCTGCTCTCGCAACCGCGATGCCTTCAGCGCCTGGGCGCGCGGGGCCGCCGCCGGCTAACCGGGCCCGGCGGTCAGGACACGTCCTTGATCAGCGCGGCGGCTTGCAGGGGCATGTCGGGGTCGATGACGACGGAGACTCGCTTCTGCTCCGCCAGCAACCGCAAGTGTTCGACATCCGGCCGAGTGGGATCGCGCAGCAACAGCAAATCGGGCAGCCGGCGTAGCAAGACGCGCGTGGCTTCGGCCACCCCCGGTTTGATGAAATTGCGATCATCGACCCGGTACCGGCCATGCAGTCGCTCCAAAAAGGCGCGCATCGCCCGCCGCCGTTCCTGGCGCTGCCCAGAATCGCGCTGGATGGGCGCGGCGGTGACGCTGGCGAACTGTTGGCTGATCCGATCGAGAAACCAAGTCGAACGGTCGTGCGGGGCGAAATCGGCGTAAAACACGCAGCCGTGAAAATCGTCCGGGCCGATGGCGGCATTCAGAATCGAGCGGCTGGTCAACCCCGACACGGTGGCGTTCAAGATGCCGCTGGGGATGGCGTAATCGTCATGGGTCGCCGCCACCTCGGCCACGCCGCCGATGTCGGAGACCACATGCAACGCCGCGTCCAGGCGTTCGGGCTGCCGGGCGTTCCAATCAGCCAGCGCCCGACGTAGCTCCCCGGCAATCACGCCCTTGGCGGTCCAGCCATCCACGAACGCCAAACCCGCCGCCGGGCGTTTTTCCTCCCGCAGCACGAACTTCAACGCGTTCTGGTCGATGCCCCGGTCGCGGATGATCGAAATGGAGTAATGGCGCGCGTCGCTCTGTCCCAACTGGCGCAGCGCGCGCACCAGCAACGCGCCGATGGGCGTGCCGGCCCGCGCCAGGGACACCACGGTGATCGGCTGGGGTCGGGCGTCGATGAGATAGCGCGCCAACCCTAGCACTTCCCCCGCCAACCGCCGGGCGTAACGCGAAGTCAGCGCCTCGAACAGTTCCAGATATTGCGGGTCCGGCGCTTTCTCGGGGGCCAGCAGTTCGCTGTAATGGCGTCGGCCCGACTGGATCAACCGTTCCTTGGTGGCCACATCCACCGTGGCCAGCGCCATCGGCTTGAGCAAAAACACCGTGTCTTCGGCCCGATAGCCGCCGCTGAAAGGGCTCATACCGAATACCCGGCCCAGGTTTCGCGCTGAATTTGGCTGCGCCTCGGCACCAGGGCGAAATCGCAGGCGCGCAGAAACGGGATGTCGGTCAGACTGTCGCCAGCGCCGACAGTGACGGTCGGTCCCGCCTTTTCCAGTTCCGCGATCACCCGCCGCACCGCGTCCTGCTTTTGCGCGCCGATCACGGTCAACGCCAGATTGTTGCCGTTGTGGTGCAACGCCAGTTCCGGCGGCCAGCCGCCCGTTTCCAGCC
>DPWB01000385.1:1569-2642 GCA_003527885.1 Candidatus Competibacteraceae bacterium | reverse complement strand
AGAGAGAGAGAGCGTGCGGCGGTCGCGTGTGTCCCCGTGCGCCGGCCCGCCCCGCCGCCGCCGCGCGGGAGGGCGACCGGGGGGGGTGGGACGTCCCGCTGTCGATCGAAGCGCAGCTGGAAGCCCGCGCTCTGATGATGTCCACCAACAACATCTTGAGCCCGGCCAACGGCGAACCGATCATCGTGCCGTCGCAGGATGTGGTGCTCGGCCTGTATTACCTGACCCGCGACCGGATCAACGCCCGGGGCGAGGGCATGGCCTTCGCCGATGTCCGCGAGGTCCACCGCGCCTACGAAAGCCGGCAGGTGGAGCTACACGCCCGGATCGAAGTCCGTTTGCCGCCGGAGAAGATCGGCGCGACCGAGGCTGTAAGCGACGGCCCGACGCGGGTCAAGACCACGGTCGGCCGGGTGCTGCTGGCCGAAATCCTGCCCGAAGGGCTGCCGTTTTCGCTGGTCAACCAAGTGTTGACCAAGAAAACCGTCTCGCGGCTGATCAACGAATGCTACCGTTGGTTGGGTTTGAAGCAAACCGTGATTTTCGCCGATCAACTGATGTACACCGGCTTTTATTACGCCACCCGCTCCGGTTCGTCCATCGGTTTCGAGGATTTCAAGATCCCGACCGAAAAGACCGCCCTGCTGGAGAAAGCCGAACAGGAAGTCAAGGAAATCGACTCGCAGTACACCTCGGGGCTGGTGACCAAGGGCGAGCGCTACAACAAGGTGGTGGATATCTGGTCGCGCACCAACGATCAGGTGGCCAGCGCCATGATGCGTAACCTGGGCAAGGAAAAAATCCGCGACCGCGCCGGCGAAATGGCCGAGCAGAACTCTTTTAATTCGGTGTTCATGATGGCCGACTCCGGCGCGCGCGGCTCGGCGGCCCAGATCCGCCAGTTGGCCGGTATGCGCGGGCTGATGGCCAAACCGGACGGCTCGATCATCGAAACCCCGATCAAGGCCAATTTCCGCGAAGGGCTGAGCGTGCTGGAGTACTTCATCTCCACCCACGGCGCCCGCAAAGGCTTGGCCGACACCGCCCTCAAGACCGCCAACTCCGGCTATCTG
>DPWB01000385.1:0-1303 GCA_003527885.1 Candidatus Competibacteraceae bacterium | reverse complement strand
CGCCAACTCCGGCTATCTGACCCGGCGCTTGGTGGACGTGGCCCAGGACCTGGTGGTCACCGAACCCGACTGCGGCACCCACGAAGGCGTGTGGATGACGCCGGTGGTCGAGGAAGGCGACGTCAAGGACCCGCTGCGCGACCGGGTGCTGGGTCGGACCGTGGCCCGCGATGTCTTCCAGCCGGGCGGCGACGATGTGGCGATTCCCGCCGGCACCCTGCTCGACGAAAAATGGGTGGCGCAACTGGATGAAATGGGCATCGACAACCTCATGGTGCGCTCGGCGATCACCTGCCGGACCCGCTACGGCGTCTGCTCGGCCTGTTACGGGCGCGATCTGGCGCGCGGCCACCGGGTCAACAGCGGTGAATCGGTCGGGGTGATCGCCGCCCAATCCATCGGCGAACCCGGCACCCAGCTGACGATGCGCACTTTCCACATCGGCGGCGCGGCCTCCCGCACCACGGTGGTCAACAACGTCCAGACCAAATCCAAGGGTTTGCTGCGCCTGCATAAAATGAAAGTCGTGCAGCGGCGCGACGGCCATCTGGTGGCGGTCTCCCGTTCGGGTGAAATCACCCTGGTCGACGAACAGGGCCGCGAGCGGGAACGCTACAAGGTGCCCTACGGGGCCGAGCTGTCGGCCGACGACGGCAGCCCGGTCGAGGCCGGCCAAGTTATCGCCCGCTGGGACCCCTACACCCACCCGATCGTGACCGAGGTGGCCGGCTTCGTGCGGTTCGCCGAGTTCGAGGAAGGCATCACCGTCCAGCGCCACACCGACGAAATGACCGGCCTGTCCAGCCTGGTGGTGATGGACCCCAAACAGCGCGGCGCCTTGGGTAAGGACAAGCGCCCGATGGTGCGGTTAGTGGACGAATACAGCAACGACTTGTTCATTCCCGGCACCAGCACGCTGGCGCAATACCCGTTGCCGGCCGGGGCCATCGTCAACCTGGCCGATCACGCCGAAGTGGCGGTGGGTGACGTGATCGCCCGCATCCCGCAGGAATCCTCCAAGACCCGCGATATCACCGGCGGTCTGCCGCGGGTGGCGGACTTGTTCGAAGCCCGCAAGCCCAAGGAGCCCGCGATTCTGGCCGAGAAATCCGGCATCATCGAATTCGGCAAGGAAACCAAGGGTAAGCAGCGGCTGGTCATCCGCGACAAGAACGGCGAAATCCTCTACGAAGAGCTGATCCCGAAATGGCGGCATGTCGGCGTGTTCGATGGCGAGTACGTCGAACAAGGTGAAATCATCGCCGACGGCGAGCTTAACCCGCACGACATCCTGCGGCTGCTC
>DPWB01000378.1 GCA_003527885.1 Candidatus Competibacteraceae bacterium | reverse complement strand
TGATTCTCATAGTTTTTTAGTCAAGTAGAAGACGGCATACGAGATCTAGTACGGTCTCGTGGGCTCGGAGATGTGTATAAGAGACAGGCAAACAACAGCGCTAGCGCGTTCCTGCAACCCGCGCCGAGTATGCCGATGCCGGATTTAAACAATGTCCAGCCAGTGGGACCGATTGCGGCGCTGGGGCGGGAGCGTCGGTCGGACATCGACCGTCGGCTCGGTTCGCCGGCGGGGGAGCGGTTGGTGCTGGTGGGCCTCGGTGGCGTGGACATGCGCCCGCCGCTGGAACGCTGGCCGCGACAGCCGGGACTCCGCTGGTTGGTGCCCCCGAACTGGACGGTTTCGCGGCCGGATATGGTGAGTTGGGCGATCCTGGAGGACTGTTCGATGGTGGATCTGATCCGCTCCTGCGATGTGCTGTTCACCAAACCCGGCTATGGCGCTTTCACCGAAGCCGCCTGCAACGGCGCGCGCGTCCTGTATGTCGCGCGCGATGACTGGCCGGAAGAGCCTTGGTTGAGCCGCTGGCTGCTGGCGCACGGTAACGCGGTCAAGATCGACCGCCGGCAACTGGCCAGCGGCGAGCTGGCGGAACCGTTGCGGGTTTTGTTCGACCGGCCCGTCAAGCCGCCGGTCATGCCGGGCGGCATCGCTGAGACGGTGGCTTGGCTGGAGCGGTTGCTCGGCCTAGCTTGAGGTCGATTGAAAGGCCTGCCGGATCGCTCGCAGGCTCGCCGCCGCGCCCGAAGCCAGTTTGTATTCCACGAAGCGGGTGACGTTGGTCTCGGTCGGGTTGATTTCCACGGTCGGAATACCCATCTGGCTGGCTTGCACCACCGGGCCGGCGATGTAGGGAAACACGCTGGTGGTGCCGACGCTGAACACCAGATCGAAACCCTTGTCGAGTTCCGCGTAAAGATGCTGGATGGCGTCGGGGGGCAGCATCTCGCCGAACAGCACCACCCGCGGCCTGACCGGCGCTTGACAGTACGGGCAGGACGGCGGCAGCGCCAGCGCGCTGTAATCGGCGACCGTACTGGCGTAGTCACAGCGAATGCAGTGTATATCGTGGATGTCGCCGTGAATTTCGATCAGGTTGCGGCTGCCGGCATTGCGGTGAAAGCCGTCGATGTTCTGGGTCAGCACGCAGACCTCGAAGTGATTGTCCAAATCGGCGATGATGGCGTGGGCGTCGTTGAAGCGAGCCCCCCGACAGGTGCTTTCGATTTGATGCAGGTATTTCCAGGTGATCGCCGGCTGCGCGTCCAACATCGCGCCGGACAGCGCGGTTTCGATGGAAAAGTGATCCTCGGTGGTCTGGTCGTTGTACAGCCCGCCGATGCCGCGATAGGTCGGCAGGCCAGAGTCGGCGGAAATGCCGGCGCCGGTGATGAACAGCAGCCGGCGGGCGCGGCGCATTTCGGCGGCGATGCGGGCGACGGTGGCGGGATTCGGGTCGGACATGACGCGGCCTCGCTGTGATCGTTGAAACTCACGAACGGATCAGGGGTCGGATGCTGGCCGGCGGCTTGACCGGTCAAGTGGCCAGCAAGCCATAAAGCGCTTCAAATTCGCGGGTCAGTTTGTGCCGGGGCTCCAGGTGGATCATCGGCAGCGCCTGAGCGTGGGATTCGCGAATTTTGATCGAAGCGGACAGGAAAGCTTCCAGGATCGGCAGCCCTTCGGAGCGCAGTTCCTCGACCAGACGCACCGGCAGGTTGGCGCGGGCCTGGTAATGGTTGACCACGATGCCTTCGATCCGCAAAGCGCGGTTGTGGTCGGCCTGAATTTCGCGCACGCTCTCCATCAAGGTGTAGAGCGCGCGGCGGGAAAAATCGTCGCAGTCAAAGGGGATCAGGCAGGTATCGGCGGCGATCAGCGCCGAGCGGGTGAAGAAGTTCAGGGCGGGCGGAGTATCGATGAAAATCTGGTCGTAGCCCTTGAAAGCCTCCAGCGCTTCCCGCAGCTTGTACATCTTGTAGCGGGATTCGAGCTTGACTTGCAGGTCTTCCAGCCGGGGGTCGGAGGGCATGACGCCGAGATTGGCGAAACGGGTTGGAACGACGTAGGTTTCCGGCTTCTCGGGAAACAGCTTGTAGGCCAGAATATCGTCGAAGAAGTGGGCGAGGGTTTTCTTCTGATCGTCCAGCGTTTTCCCCAACAGGTAGCGCGAGGCGTTGGCTTGCGGGTCCAGGTCGATGACCAGCGTCCGCCGGCCACGGGCGGCGCTGATGGCGGCCAGATTGCACGCGATGGTGGATTTGCCCACCCCCCCTTTTTGGTTGAAGACGACTCGGCGCATGGCTTTTCCCAGGGTTTTGTAAGGGTTTCCCACAAGTGTAGCCAAGTCGCGGCGGGGCGTCGAGGTGGATAACCGGTTAACTTGCAAAGCGGTTAAGCGCGTTGGAGCGGATCCCGAGTCGCTTGCCGCCGGCCACGTTTGAGGTGAACTCAGGATGGAAACCGACGATATAAAAACCTTGTTGACCGAATTGCGCGATTCTCATCGTGCTTTTGAGGCCGAGTACCGAAGGGTGGCCAACGAGTCCTTGGCCATGCAGCGAGAGGTCTTGGAATTGCAGAAGCAAGCGGTGGCGAATCAAAACAAGGCCATCGAAGAGCAAGGGCGATCCGTCAAGATGCAAGCCCAATTTGGCCGGCTCTATCGCGTTGCGTTGGCCGTCATCGCCGTGGTCATAACGTTTCTTTTGGTGCGGCTGGTCAGACTGTAAAGCCGAGTCAGAGGCTGACGGTGGAATCGACCGAAGCAAATCGGGTGTTTCGGAGCGGGTTAGAGTAACCCGCCACGGATATGATCGCTTATTTTCCCCGAATCAGCGTCCCGATGCCCGCGTCGGTGAACAGTTCCACCAAGACCGCGTGCTCGATCCGCCCATCGATGATGTGGGCCGCTTTCACTCCGCCGCGCACCGCCTCCAGCGCGCAAGCGATTTTCGGGAGCATCCCACCGTGAATGGTGCCGTCGTCGATCAGCTCCTGCACCCGCCGGGCGTCGAGACCCGTCAGCAAATTGCCTTGCTGGTCCTTCACCCCGGCCGTATCCGTCAGCAGGATCAATTTCTCGGCGTGCAGCACTTCGGCGACCTTGCCGGCCACCAGATCGGCGTTGATGTTGTAGGACTGGCCGTCCTGGCCGACGCCGATGGGCGCGATCACCGGGATGAAATTGCCGGCGGTCAGCGTCTCGACGATGGATTTGTCGATGCTGGCGACTTCGCCGACATGACCGATGTCGATGATTTCCGGCGCTTTCAGTTCGGGGCTTTGGCGGGTGATGGTGAGTTTGCGGGCGTGGATCAAATCGCCGTCCTTGCCGGTCAGCCCGACCGCACAACCGCCGTGGCGGTTGATGTTGTTGACGATTTCCTTGTTGACCAGCCCGCCCAGCACCATTTCCACCACATCCATGGTCTCGCTGTCGGTGACCCGCATCCCGTCCACGAAGCGGCTTTCCTTGCCGATCCGCTTGAGCAGGTTGCTGATTTGTGGCCCGCCGCCGTGCACCACCACCGGATTGAAGCCGACCAGCTTCATCAGCACGATGTCGCGGGCGAAACTGTTTTTCAGCCCGTCATTTTCCATGGCATTACCGCCGTATTTCACCACGATGGTCTTGCCGGAGAAGCGGCGGATGTAAGGCAGGGATTCAGTCAGAACGTGGGCCACCTGGGTGGCGGCCTGGGCATCGAGAGCCATGCGCGATCAAACCTCTGAATGCTGAAAGGAGTGGAAGATGTCAAGTCTAAAAAGGCAGCGGCAAATCCGCTTGTAACGTCAGCATCGGCCGTCGAAACCGTTCCTGAATATCGGCGAGAGCGGCGGTATCGTCGGCTTCGAAACGCAACGTCAAACTGGGGGTGGTATTGGACGCCCGCACCAGCCCCCAGCCGTGCGGGAATTCCACGCGCAGCCCGTCCAGGGTGATGATGCGGGCGTCCGGTCCGAAATCGGCTCGCTCGCACAGCCGGGCCATGAAAGCGAACGGTTCGCCTTCGGCCATGTCCAGCCGCAGCTCCGGCGTGTTGAAGCCGGTCGGATAGGCGGCGAAGAATTCGGCGCTGGAGCGGTTCTGACGGGCCAACAGCCGCAACAGGCGGGCAGCGGCGTAGAAGGCGTCGTCGAAGCCGAACCAGTCGTCGGCGTGGACGAAATGCCCGGCCATTTCGCCGCCGAGCAAGGCGCCGGTTTCGCGCATCTTGGCCTTGATCAGCGAATGGCCGGTTTTCCACGGGACCGGTTGCCCGCCCAACCGCTCGATCAACCGGGTGAGGTGCCAGGAACATTTGATGTCGTAGACCACCCCCGCGCCGGGATGGGAGTTCAGCACTTCTTCGGCCAGCGGCATCAGCACCCGATCCGGCCAGATGATCTCGCCCGCGTCGGTCACCACGCCCAGCCGGTCGGCGTCGCCGTCGAAAGCCAAGCCGATGTCGGCCCGGTGCGCGCGCACCGCCGCTTGCAAATCGGCCAAGTTTTCCGGGACGCTGGGGTCGGGATGATGGTTGGGAAAGCGCCCATCCACTTCGCAGTAGAGTTCAACCACCTCGCAGCCCAATGCCCGCAGCAAGGCGGGCGCCGTTTCGGCGGCGATGGCGTTGCCACAATCCACCACCACCTTGCACGGCCTGGAAAGTTGCAGGGCTTGCGCGAGCCGGCGAATGTAATCGCTGCGGACGTCGGTGAAGCGGTCGCAGCCGCAACCCCGGCGCAGGTCGCCGGTTTCGATGCGCCGGCGCAGGTCGCGAATGACCGCGCCGTGCAGGGCGATCTTGTCGATGACGATCTTCAGGCCGTTGTACTGCGGCGGATTGTGGCTGCCGGTCACCATCACCCCGGCGCGACTGGCGCCGAGGGTGTGGGTGGCGTAGTACAGCAACGGCGTCGAGACCGTGCCCAAATCCAGCACATCCAGCCCGGCGGCGTGGATTCCGGCCTTGAGCGCTCGGCACAGCAGGGGGCTGGACAGCCGCGCATCGCGCCCGACGATCACGGTGGTTTCGCCCCGTTCGCCGGCGAGGCTGCCTATCGCTTGGCCGATGTCCCGCACCACGTCAGGTGTCAGGTCGCGATCCACCACGCCGCGAATGTCGTACTCCCGAAAAATGGATTTTTGCATCGATCAAGGTTCGTTGTTCTCTCCAAACCGTACGAGGTTTAGGGAGAAGCTTAATGCCGCCCGGAATGGCCGAAACCGCCGGCCCCGCGCGCGCTGGGCGTGAATTCGGGAACGACGGAAAATCGCGCGCGCACCACCGGCACGATCACCAGTTGGGCGATCCGTTCGCCGACGGCGATAGTGAAAGGCGTTTGGCCGCGGTTCCAACAGGAGACCAGCAGCTCGCCCTGATAGTCGCTGTCGATCAGACCGACCAAGTTGCCCAGCACGATGCCGTGCTTGTGGCCGAGGCCGGAGCGCGGCAGCACTAGCGCCGCCAAGCCAGGGTCGTCGATGTGGACGGCCATTCCGGTGGGGATCAGATGGGTTTCGCCCGGTTGCACCGTCAGCGGTTGCGGCAGGCAGGCGCGCAAATCCAGGCCCGCCGACCCGGCAGTGGCGTAGTCGGGCAAGGGAATTTGTTGGCCCAACCGGGGATCAAGGATTTTCAGTTCGATGGTTTGAGCGGTCACAAAATAACAGTGTCTATCGTTGCGGGTGGCGCATATTACCGCTCTCCCTTCCATGACCGATACCGTCGGGCGATCAACGCGACCAGTTGTTGCCCCAGCAGCGTCTTGTCGGCCAGTGGCAGCGCCTGTTCGCCACCTTCCCACAGTACCTGCAATTGGTTCTGCTCGCTTTCGAAGCCGCTGCCGGCCACGCCGACCCGATTGGCGGCGATCATGTCCAGATTCTTGCGGCGACGCTTGTCTTCGGCGTAATGCACGACATCATGGGTTTCGGCGGCGAAGCCGACCGTGAACGGCCGATGCGAGCGCAAGGCGGCGACTTCGGCCAAAATGTCGGGGTTGCGGACCAGTTCCAGAGTCAGTTCTTCCCGAGTTTTCTTGAGCTTCCGTTCGGCTGGTTCGGCGGCGCGATAATCGGCCACGGCGGCGGTGGCGATGAAGATGTCCGCTTGGTGGGCGCGCTCTATCACCGCCTCGCGCATTTCGACCGCGCTTTCCACGTCGATCCGCCCGACGCCGGGCGGGGTTTGTAAACTGACTGGCCCGCTGACCAGGGTGACTCGCGCGCCCGCCGCCGCCGCCGCTTCGGCCACGGCAAAGCCCATTTTCCCGGTGCTGCGGTTGCTGATGAACCGCACCGGGTCGAGCGCCTCGCGGGTCGGACCGGCGGTGAGCAGCACCGTCAGCCCTTGCAAGTCATGACTCGAAGGTAGCGCGAGCTTAGAGCCGGCCGGCTCCGATGCAAGAGCCGGCTCGGAGTCCGAGGCGTTGAATTGGCGGATGACGAGGTTACACAGTTCCACCGGCTCCAGCATTCGCCCGGCGCCGATTTCCCCGCAGGCCTGTTCGCCGACGCCCGGCCCCCAAATCTTGACGCTCCGCCGCTCCAGTAGCCGACAATTGTCTTGGGTGGCGGAATTTTGCCACATCAAGCGGTTCATCGCGGGCGCGACCGCGATCATCCGATCCGTGGCCAAGCATAATGTGCTGAGGAGGTCATCGGCCATACCGTGCGCCAGTCGGGCGAGGAAATCGGCGGTGGCGGGGGCGAGCAGGATCAAGTCCGCCCAGCGAGCCAGTTCGATATGCCCCATTCCGGCCTCGGCGTTGGCATCCAGCAGTTCCGTACGAACCGGTCGGCCAGACACGGCCTGGAAGGTCAACGGCCCGACGAAGGCGGTCGCCGCCGGCGTCATCGCCACCTGGACCTCCGCCCCCGCCTCGCGCAAGCGACGCACCACATCGGCACTTTTGTAGGCGGCGATGCCGCCGGTAACGCCCAGCAGAATGCGTTTCTTGAGCAGCGGTTGCAGCATGGCAAGACCCCGCGCGGGAACATGGATTCACGGCAAGCTTAGCGCAGCTTGGATCGATGCAACAATCGCAGGAACGGGTCGGTGGCGAAAGCCTTGGCGAGAGGTGCGAAAAAAGGGCGCCCGAAACGCGCGGTGTAGCGATGCGGAATCGGACGCCATGGTTGGCGACGGCGGCCCCCGTTAGCCGCCGGGAACCCGCGCTTTAGCAAGGCTTGCGTCAACCTAAAGGTCACGGATTCACGACACCAATAAAGCAATCGCGTTGCCATTATTTACAATTAATTGTTTTTTATCATAAAAAATTGAATATAGCTACAAAATTGACCGCGAACTAGACAAATGGAAGCTCCAGCGTGCTCCGCCGTGGTGCCTCAGGCACTAAAATTGCTTTATAACGGAGCAGCAAACTTGGTTATTCGGGGCGTCGGGAGCTTGACATGAGAGTGAAGCCCCCAAAATGCAGGCTTTTTTATCCGTCTCATAGGTGGTTGAGGCGGATTCTTTCCGGTAAAGCATAAATTCGATGTCCATCCGTGATTGGCCCGACGACGAACGGCCCCGTGAGAAACTCCTGCAACGCGGGGCCGCAGCCTTGTCCGATGCCGAATTGCTGGCGATATTCCTGCGGGTCGGGGTGCCGGGGCGCAGCGCCGTCGATCTGGCCCGCGACCTGCTCAAGCAACACTGTGGCCTGCGGGCGTTGCTGGCCTTGGACCAAGCGGCATTTTGTGAAACCCACGGCTTGGGTCCGGCCAAGTACGTGCAGTTACAGGCGGTGATGGAATTGGCGCGCCGCTATTTGGAAGAAAACTTGCAGCGGGTCGATGCCATCCAAAGCGTGGCGGATACCCGCCGTTATCTGATGGCGCGGCTACGGCATCATCCGCACGAAGTGTTCGCCGTGCTCTTTTTGGACAACAAACATCGGGTCATCCAGTTTGAAGAGCTATTTTTTGGGACTATCGATAGTTCCTCGGTGCATCCGAGGCAAGTGATCAAACGGGCGCTCTACCATAACGCGGCCGCCGCGATCGTGGCGCACAATCACCCGTCGGGCGTGGCCGAACCCAGTCGCGCCGATGAATTATTGACGGTGCGCCTGAAAGAAGCGCTGGCGCTGATCGATGTCCGTTTACTCGATCATATTGTTATTGGTGACAGTCATGCCATTTCTTTAGCAGAGCGTGGAATCATATAAGGAGTATTTTTTATTTTAATATCGGGTTTATTGTAGTATTAATTTTAATTAGTAACTTTAAAGTGGGGATTTTTGCTGTATCTATTCAGTAAATAGTTAAATGGTTGGTATATGTTTTATTGCTGGCTTGTAATCTAAGCGTTTAGTCAGATAAGCTATACTGTAAATGTTCAAAACTGTGGCTTGGTGTGGTTCGGCATCTGGCCCGATAGACCCCCTAACCTGTAACTTTAGGAGCAAATTTCGATGAAAGAACCGACTTCAGTCAGAACGAAAGACCCTTCTCCGACCAAGAAAGATTTTATCGAGTGGTCGGACACCTTGAGCGTGGGCGTTCAGGAAATTGACGACCAGCATAAAGGGTTGGCCGCCATGGTCAATGAAATGAGCGAAGGCATCAAGGGCGGCTGGGGAAAAGAAGCCAGGGATGAAGTGCTGACCCGCTTGGTCGAATATACCAAAGTCCACTTTGCGACCGAAGAGAGCTTGATGAGCATCTCCAATTATCCGGCTATCAACACGCACAAAAAACAGCACGAGCAGCTGATCGATATGGTGGGGGCACACATCAAAAAATATGATGAGGACCCCAATGCCTCGAATTATGACTTGCTGTTTTTTCTAAAGCGTTGGTTGGTCGAGCATATCATGAAAGACGACAAGGCCATGGGAGAGCACTTGATCAAGCATAGCCCTATGAAAAAAACAGGTGATTCATTTTTCGGCCGCCTCAAGAGATTATTCGGTTTCGGCAACAAAAAAATGCCCGCGCCCGCCAAAGCTTGAACGGGCGAGTTTCTAGAAGCCGCGCGCTTCCCGAATCCGTTCGTAGGCGGCGGTAATCTCGCGGGTTTTTTCGGTGGCCTTTTTCATCTCGGCCGTCGAAGCGTTGCCGGCGGCTAATTTGTCGGGATGGTGGCGCTTCAACAGACGGCGGTACGCCAGTTTGATGTCGTCGGTGCTGGCTTCTGGCTTCAGCCCCAATATGGCATAGGCTTGCCCGAGCGAGTTGACGCCGGTGGTCGGGCGGGAGCTATGGGCCCGATAATCGTGCGCGTGGCCGTTATCCGCCCGCGCGCCGTTTCCCTGGCGCTGTCCCCGCGACTGATCGTGGCGGGCGCGGAACAGGCTATGCAAGGCGTCGAATTGAAGGTGGGGCATTCCCAACCGCCCGGTGATCGAGCGCAACCGGTCGTGGGTCCGCGGATGCAGCGCGCCGTCGGCATAGGCGACCTTGAGCTGCATTTCCAAAAGCTGATGCAGGAGGCCGAAGCGATTGGCGCACGTCTGGCGCAGCGTCTCAAGCGCGGCATCCACGGAGTAATCCGGTTGCTTGCCAGCGGTGAAGCAATCGATGGCGGTGCGTTGTTGGCGGTCGTTTAGCCCTAAATGCTGCATGACGGTACGGGTCGCGCTGATTTCCGCTTCCGATACCCGACCGTCGGCTTTGGCGATATACCCCATCAGTTCAAAGGCGATGCGGACAAATTGCGCCGGCACGCGCTCCTGGTCGCCGCCGGTTGATTTCGGGCCTAAGGTCCACACGCGCTGATCGTAATTGTGGCCGACCGCCGCCCCAAACAGCGCGCCTAACGGTCCGCCGACCAAAAAACCGAATGCTCCGCCAAACAATTTGCCCAGCACGGTTTCCTTAAAGCCTCGTAAAAAAATCGCAGTGATCGGTTTCAATCGAGTCCGGTTATCGGGTGCTTGTCGCGACTGCCTTTAGTCAGTTTTTTAAATAAATCTCATCATCATAGGTTTTCAGCCAACCGGGCTTTAAGACGATCAAGGCGGTGGTCACCATCCCGTTGAGCATACCTTCCGGGAGCAGGTAAAGCGGCACGAACGGTAAATACTCATTGCTGATTCGGTCAAATGTATAGCTTTCGGCAAAGACCAGCAACGTGACCAAAGTCAGGATGACCGTGCCGGCGGCGACCATGGCGTTGAAGAAGGCGCACAGGAAAATATAAATGAACAGGTGCCGCGGCAAGTAGCGGTGCACGAGGCGGTAAATACCGTAGCTGGTCGATACCGGCAAGATCCCCAACAATAGGGCATTCATGGCCAGCGCCGACCAGTCGCCGCCGGTGAGGGTGACCCCGACCGCGATCAGGCTGACGCCGATTACGCCCAGCGACCAACCAAACATCAAAGTATATACCGTCACGCCGAGGAAGTGGAAACCCAGCGCTGGACGGATCCCCGCCTCGAAAATCCACATCAAGAATAAGGCGACGGAAGCACCGAGGAAGACATGCTGGAGGTTGGGCTGCGCCAGGAACGCTTGCCAAGGGGCCTGCCGCAGGGCCTGCAACAGGACCAGAACCCAGATGAAGTTGGCGAACAGCAGTAAATCGGCGGGCAACAAGCTATCGGTGAGGTTCATGGCGCAAGCATACCGTATCGGTGAAAGGGGCAATACCCGAAAGGTCGGTGCGAGCGGGCCGGAGCGGCGTCGGTGTTCTGGAACGACTCGCCCGGCTACAATGTGCGGTGTCGGTCCTTTTCATTTCAGGAGACAGTCGCTTCATGGCCACCCTCGCGCCGATTGCGCCACCCGAAATTGCCAGCCTGCCCTTGAGCTATCGCGGCAAGGTGCGCGACCTTTACACGGCGGACGACCGCCATCTGCTGATGGTGGCCAGCGATCGGCTTTCCGCCTTTGACGTTATTTTGCCCACGACAATTCCCGGTAAAGGCGCAATATTGACGGCGGTATCGAATTTTTGGTTCGAGCGCACCCGCGCCATCGTGCCCGATCACTTGCAACGGGCCGAAAAGACGCTGGAGCAGGTATTGCCCGACCCCGGCGAGCGGGCGCGGGTCGCCGGCCGGGCGGTGGTGGCGCGACGGTTGCGGGGCCTGCCGGTGGAGGCCATCGTGCGCGGTTATCTGATCGGTTCGGGTTGGAAGGATTACCGGCGCGCTGGAACGGTGTGCGGCATCCGGCTGCCCGCCGGATTGCGGTTGGCGGATCGGCTACCGGAGCCGCTCTTTACGCCATCCACCAAAGCGGCGTTGGGCGCGCACGATGAGAATGTCAGCTTCGAAACGGTCGCCGGCGTCATCGGCCAACCACTGGCGGAGCAGATCCGGTCGGTCAGCCTGCAAATTTATCGAGAGGCGGCCGACTACGCCCTGGAACGGGGCATTATCATCGCCGATACCAAATTCGAGTTCGGGCTGGACGAGCGCGGCGAGCTGGTGCTGATGGACGAGGTGTTAACCCCCGATTCCTCACGGTTCTGGCCGGCCGACCAGTACCGGCCCGGCGTCAACCCGCCCAGCTTCGACAAACAATTCGTGCGCGATTATCTGGAGACGCTGGATTGGAACAAGCGGCCGCCGGGACCGGAACTCCCGACGGAGATTGTCGCCAAGACCACCGCCAAGTATCGGGAGGCGCGGGAGCGGTTGACGGGACCGCGTTAAAACCGGTCGGCCGGGACGTCGCCGCAGCTTTTTCACCTTTATTGCTTTACGGGGAGGGTTGCCGCGCCTTGCGGTCGGACGCCGTTTGCCGCCATCATCGTCACAGGTAGCGGCATCCGCGCCGAGCGACTGGCGTTACGGCCGCCAAGGTCGGTCATTGACCCGAGCGGCTTACCGGTAATCCGTCAGCGCAGAGACCCGCTAGCGGCGACGGCCACCGCCGGAGCGTTCCTTGGGCCGTTCCTCATTGACTTTCAGCCGCTGGCCGCGCAGTTCCCAACCGTTCAGCGCGCCGATGGCGGCCCGCGCCTCGTGCCCTTCCATTTCCACGAAGCCGAAACCCCGGCAGTTTCCGCTGAACACATCCCGCACCAGCCGCAGCGAGCGCACCCGGCCGTGGGTCGAGAATAACTGGGTGATTTCCTGCTCCGTCGCATCCGAAGGTAGGTTGCCGACGAAAATCATCTTCATGAGCGTCCTCCTGGTTTCGCCAAGTGAGTAGCGGGTTGGTGGCTGCGCGACCGATTGGAGCTTTGACGGGTCGGAGCCACGAATGTTGGGGGGGTGCGACCCGGTCGCTCGCCGGCGGGCCGCACGGTATTGTTGGAGCTGCGGGTAGGGGGGGCTAGGGCCTGGACGGCGCGGGCCGGAGCGGAACGGGTTTTGCGCGCCGGGGCGAAGCCATCCACCACTATCGAGGGCAAGGTGCGGCCCAGCAGGCGCTGGATCGTGTTCAGGCGCGGCGTCTCATCATCGCTCACCAGGGACAGCGCCACCCCGTCGCGGCCGGCCCGTCCGGTGCGACCGATCCGGTGAACGTAATCTTCCGGGACGTGCGGCAACTCGTAATTCACCACCAGCGGCAGTTGGGCGATATCCAGCCCGCGCGCGGCGATGTCGGTCGCTACCAGGACGCGCACCTGCCCTTGCTTGAAATCCGCCAGCGCGCGGGTGCGGGCCGCTTGGCTCTTGTTGCCGTGCAGGGCGGCCGCGCGCAGGCCGGCCCGTTCGAGCTGGCGCGTCAGCCGGTCGGCCCCGTGCTTGGTGCGGGTGAACACCAGGGTTTGTTCGCCGTCGCCCGCGTGCAGCAGGTGGGCCAGCAGGTCAGACTTTCGATCCTGATCCACGGGATGAATCTGCTGGTGGACCAAGGAAGCGGTGGCGTTGCGCGGCGCGACATCCACCGTGACCGGATCGTGCAGCAGGTCGGTGGCGAGCTCGCGGATCGTCTCGGGCAGCGTGGCCGAGAACAACAAATTCTGCCGCCGGCGGGGCAGCAGGGCCAGAATGCGCCGGATCGCCGGAATGAAGCCCATGTCCAGCATCCGGTCGGCTTCATCCAGCACCAGAATTTCGACTTTGGACAGATCGACGTTGCCTTGGTTGACGTGGTCGAGCAGCCGGCCGGGTGTGGCGACCAGCAGGTCCACGCCGCGCCGCAAAGCATCGCATTGCGGTTTGAGGCTGACGCCGCCGACCATCACCGCGCTGCGGATGGGGGCATGACGGCCGTAAATGCGGGCGCTGTCAGCCACTTGAGCGGCCAGCTCACGAGTCGGCGTCAGCACCAAGGCGCGGATCGGCTGCGCGCGCGACGGGTTGCGCGGCGCCGGATTGTTGGTTTGCTGCAAGCGTTGCAGCAGCGGCAAGGTGAACGCGGCGGTTTTGCCGGTGCCGGTTTGCGCGGAGGCCAGCACGTCGCGTCCCGCCAGAACCAGCGGGATCGCTTTGGATTGAATCGGGGTAGGTGCGGTGTAACCTTGGCCGGCGACGGCGCGCGCCAAGTTGTCCGTGAGCCCGAGAGCAGCAAAAGGCATGTAATATTCCTGAATCCGCCTGCTCTCGCGCGGGCGCGGAGCCGATCCAGGCAGACTGACTGTTATTCATTGATGGGAGATCGGGGCATCCCCGACAGGGGACAGACCACGACGGGTTTGCAGGAGAAACAGGGATCGGGTGATCCGCTTGCGACGATTCCGGCAGGGAATCGGTCAGGAAACTCAGGGTGCGGACCGGACCGCACGGCGACAAACTTACCTTACACTGTAGCACGGCCGGCGTGATTTGCCTAACGGACTGTGGGCTGTTGAAGCGGCGGGCGGCCGTTCGGGCGAGCCGTAAGTCATTTCGGTCGAATGGCGCGCGACATAAACGGCGGTATCCGCCGACCGCGCTTCCGGCAGGAGCTGGCCGGTCTCCGGCTCCCGCGGCAGCGCCTTCGGCCCCGAAACGGGAGCGGTTAAAAAATCCCGTATTGTCCGAGAAAGGTCATCGCCAGTTCGCCATCGGCGCGGATCGTCACCTCCACCGTCCAACGGGCTTTACCGCGCTGGCGATAGCTGTCGATGAACCGCGCGGTGACTGACGGGTCCGGGCGGGCACATTCGGCCACAATCTCGCCGCGCACCGGCCGCATAAATTTTAAGTTGCTGTCGGTGATGAAAATTTCTGCGGTTTCGCCGTGCTCTTTTAGGGTGGCGCGGGTCAGCGCCCAACCGGTCAGCGAGGCGATGGCCGCCATCGAACCGCCGAAAGCGATGCCCTTATCGTTGATGTTCGGCGCTAGCGGCGCACTCATGCTCAAGCCGGTCTCGTCACAGCGATCCAGCCGCGCCTGCATGGCCTGAAACAGCGGAACGTGGCGGCTGAGATACTCATTGAGTTCCTTTTGGTAAGACATGGTGGATTCTCCAGGTGAAACGACGGCTAAATTTATCGGAAATGATGCCATTCTCGCGCTTTTCCGCAGCGTCGTAGTGTTTAATGGAAATGAGGACAAGGTTTCAGCGGCTAGCAACCGTTGCTCCATCCGGTTGTCGTATCCATCGTTTGGCCGATTCCTGTAAAGTGCGCTCCCTGTTTCGGAAGACGATGGATAGATCATGCCCATAACCCATTCCGACCGGCGCTCCCATCGGGGCGCCACGCGCTACCTGTTGCGCTCGTTGCTGTTTCTGGCCGCGCTGGCCGCGCTGGGCCTGTTTTTCCAGAAGCCGCTGACCGCCGCGTTTCTGACCAACCCCTATTTGAACGGCACGATTGCCGCCGCGTTTCTGTGTGGGGTGGCCTACACGCTCAAAGCGCTGTTGGGCACGCTGGCCGACGTGCGCGCCGCCGAGCGGGTCGCCGCCGTGACCTTGCAAGCCCGCCGCCGCGAATTGCCGCTGGCGCAAGCCGACGCCAGTTTGTTGGGGGGTGGCTGGCGGCGGAACCTGAGCGAGTTCTTGCACAAGGTCCATCGGGTCGTCGGCCACGGCGACGCCGCCGCCAGCCTGCCGTACTTGCTCGATTCGCTGGCGGCCCGCGGCGACGACCAGCGGGCGCTGGTGCGCTATCTGGTCGGCGCCTTAGTCCTGCTCGGCCTGATCGGCACCTTCTATGGCCTGTTGTTGACCATCGCCGGCGTGCGCGACGTGATCGGCGGCTTATCCGCCGAAAAAGCGGCTGACACCATGGTCCTGATCGCCAATTTCAAGGACCGGCTGGCCGCGCCCTTGGGCGGCATGGGAACCTCGTTTTCGGCTTCTCTGTTCGGCTTGTTGGGAGCGCTGTCGCTGGGGTTTTTGGAGTTGCAACTGTTTCATGCCCAGAACGACCATCACGCGCAACTGGAGGTTCTGGTAGTCAGCGATCTGGTGCCGCTGTGGCAGCCGGTGGTGACGGTCACCGCCCAGACGGAAACGATTTCGCCGCGCCATTTGGCCGCGCTGCTGCAAGCGACCGCCGACCGGCTGGAGCGGGTGGCGGCGACCACGGAGTACATGGCCAATCGCGGCGAGGGGGTGATGCGCGTCGCGGAGCAGGTGGCCACTCTCGGCGAACGGATCGAGGCGCTGCGGACGACCTTGCAGAGCATCGAAAACGACCGTACCGCCGATCTGCGCCACGAATTGCGGACCATCGCTTGGTTGCTGGAACTGAAAACGGGCCTTTCTCGGGATGCGGACGGCCATGCCCCGCCGGCGTGATCCGCTCAGCGAATTCAACATCTGGCCCGCCTTTACCGACGCGCTGGGCGGTTTGGTCATGGTGCTGGTGTTTCTGATTACGGTCTTCGTCATCACCGAGGTGTTGATCGGCCGCGATATCCTCGGCAAAGACAACGCGATTGGCCAGCTACAGCGCACCGTCAATCACCTGGAAAGGCTGGCCGGCGACGCCGAGAAAGAGGCGGTGCGGTTGCGCGGCCAAGTGCGAAGTCTGGAAGCCACGGTCGGCGAACGGGACACGCTCTTGGCGCAATTGCGCGACGAGCTGGCGGCGGTGCGGGCCGCGCGCGAGTTGTTGGACGCCGCCAAGAGCAAAGCCGAGCAAAGTCTGACCGGCGCCCAGGAACAAGCCGCGCTGCTAGGCGCCCGCGCCGAACGGCTGGCGGCGGAACTGGAGCGGCTCAATCGCGCCTTGGCCGCCAACCGGCAGGAGCTGACGCAGCGCGATGCCGTTATCGTCGAGCAGCAAGGGCGGATCGAAGCGCTCGATAGCGCCTTGAAAAAGAAGCTGCTGGAGCGGGTCGAGGAACTGGAGAAATACGCCAGCGAGTTTTTCGGCCGCTTGCGGGAAGTGTTCGCCAACAATCCCGACATCAAGGTGGTGGGCGACCGCTTCGTGTTCCAGTCGGAGGTGTTGTTCGCCTCGGGCGAGGCGACGCTTTCGAACTCCGGCAGCGGCGATCTGGATAAGTTTGCGATGGTTTACCAGCAGTTGGCCGCGCGCTTGCCGCCGGATTTGCCGGTCATCATCGAAGTGCAAGGCCACACCGACCGGGCGCCGATCCGCGGCGGCCGGTTTCCGTCCAATTGGGAGCTATCCACCGCACGGGCGCAGCAGGTGGTGAATTATCTGATCCAACAAGGGGTGCCGCCGCAACGCTTGGCGGCGGTCGGCATGGGCGAATATCACCCCATCGACCCGGTGGACCACCCGGACGCCTACCGCCGCAACCGCCGCATCGAGCTGAAAATCACCAGCCGTTGAAGTGCGGCCCGTGTGCTAGACTGCCACCGAATAACCCTTGCCAATTTGAGAGAGTAGCCCCATGGACTTCAAAACGACCGATCTCTGCGACGAGTTTGCCGATCGTCTGCAAGTCGCCGAACCGCTGTTTGGCGATTACGGCGGCGAAACCCTGTTTTTCGGACCCATGGTGACCCTGAAGGTGTTCGAGGATAATTCTCTGGTTCGCACCGCGTTGGAAGAAAAGGGAAAAGGCCGGGTGCTGGTGGTGGACGGCGGCGGCTCGATGCGCTGCGCGCTGCTCGGCGACCAGCTCGCCGAACTGGCCGAGGCGAACGGCTGGGCCGGCGTGGTGGTGAACGGCTGTATCCGCGATTCCGCCGCCATCGCCGAAATCGACCTCGGCGTCAAGGCGCTGGGCGTCCATCCGCTCAAGAGCGTCAAGCGCGGGGTCGGCGAACGCGACGTGTCGGTGCGCTTTGCCGGGGTGCATTTCGTTCCGGGACATTATGTTTATGCGGACGAGGACGGCTTGCTCGTCTCGGAAAAGCCGCTGCTCTGAATGCGGTCAACGACGGTAAAGGGGCGGTTGCAAGACCCCCTCTCCGGTTTTTGGGATAAGTCGGTATGGCCCTTCTCCAAACCCTCGCCCGTGAACTCGCCGTTCGAGAACGCCAGGTCGCGGCGGCCGTCGCCCTGCTGGACGACGGCTCGACCGTGCCGTTCATCGCCCGCTACCGCAAGGAAGCCACCGGCGGGCTGGACGACACGCAACTTCGCCTGCTGGAAGAACGGCTCGGCTATTTGCGCGAACTGGAGGACCGGCGCGGCGCCATCCTCGCCAGCATCCGCGAGCAAGGCCAGCTGAGCGCCGAACTGGAAACCGCCCTGCTCGCGGCCGACACCAAAACCCGGCTGGAAGACCTGTATCTACCCTACAAGCCCAAGCGCCGCACCAAGGCGCAAATCGCCCGCGAAGCCGGTCTGGCCCCGCTCGCCCACGGCTTGTTGGCCGATCCGACGCAAGCGCCCGAACGGGCCGCCGCCGCCTTCGTCGATCCGGAGCGCGGCATTGCCGACGCGAAAGCGGCCCTGGACGGCGCGCGGCAAATCTTGATGGAAGAATTCGCCGAAAACGCCGAATTGCTGGCGCGGTTGCGCGAGTTGCTTTGGGACCGGGCCGTGCTGCGCTCGGAAGTCGTCGAGGGCAAGGCCGAGGAGGGGGCCAAGTTCCGCGATTATTTCGACTACCGGGAAGCGGTCCAGCGCGTTCCCTCCCATCGCGCCTTGGCGCTGTTTCGAGGCCGCAACGAGGGCGTGTTGCAGTTGAGTCTGGAAATCGGCGATCCGGCCTCGTCCGACCCCGATCCCGGCGAGCGCCTGGTGGCCGCCCATTGCCGGCTGCGCGACGCCGGCCGCCCCGCCGATGGCTGGCTGCGGGAAACCGCGCGCTGGGCCTGGAAGGTCAAACTGTCGCCGCACTTGGATACCGAACTGAAACAGCGCTTGCGCGAGGCCGCCGAGGAAGAGGCGATCCGGGTATTCGCCAGCAACCTGCGGGATTTGTTGCTGGCCGCGCCGGCCGGGGCGCGACCGACGCTGGGGCTCGATCCGGGTTTGCGCACCGGGGTCAAAGTCGCGGTGGTGGACGCCACCGGCAAGCTGGTCGAAACCGCGACGATTTATCCGCACGCCCCGCGCAACCAGTGGGACGAAAGCCTGCGGGTGCTGGCCGAACTGTGCCGCCGCCATCGCGTGGAATTGCTCAGCATCGGCAACGGCACCGCCTCGCGCGAAACCGACCGCTTGGCCGGCGATCTGATCGGGCGCCATCCCGAACTCAAGCTGCACAAGCTGGTGGTGTCGGAGGCGGGCGCGTCGGTTTATTCCGCCTCCGAACTGGCGGCGCGGGAGTTTCCCGAGGTGGATGTCTCGCTGCGCGGCGCGGTGTCCATCGCCCGCCGGCTGCAAGACCCGTTGGCGGAATTGGTCAAGATCGAGCCCAAGGCCATCGGCGTCGGCCAATACCAGCACGATGTCGGCCAGACCCGGTTGGCGCGGGCGCTGGATGCGGTGGTCGAGGATTGCGTGAACGCGGTGGGGGTGGACGTGAACACCGCCTCCGCGCCGCTGCTGGCGCGAGTCGCCGGACTGAACGCGACGCTGGCCCGCCACATCGTCGAATTCCGGGACGCCAACGGCGCGTTCCGGCGGCGGGAACACTTGTTGAAAGTGCCGCGCTTGGGCGACAAGACCTTCGAGCAAGCGGCCGGCTTTTTACGGGTCAACGACGGCGACAACCCGCTGGATCGCTCCGCCGTCCACCCGGAAGCCTATCCGGTGGTCGAGCGCATCCTCGCCGCCAGCGGGCGCGGCTTGCACGAGGTGCTGGGCAACGCGGCGTTTTTGAAAACCATCGAGGCGGCGCGCTTTACCGACCCGCGGTTCGGCCTGCCGACCGTGCGCGATATTTTGCTGGAGCTGGAAAAACCGGGCCGCGATCCCCGCCCGGCCTTCGAAACCGCCGCGTTCAGGGACGGGGTGGAGAGCCTGACCGATTTACAGCCGGGGATGGTGTTGGAAGGCGTGGTGACCAATGTCGCCAACTTCGGCGCGTTCGTGGACATCGGCGTGCATCAGGATGGGCT
>DPWB01000364.1:598-10321 GCA_003527885.1 Candidatus Competibacteraceae bacterium | reverse complement strand
TTCGATGGCCGCCATCATGCACCATACCCAGGCGTTTGGGCTTGGCTTGGATTTGGTGGACGCGCTGACCGGCCCCGCCATCGGCCGGGCCAAGAGCGCGACCTACCGCACCGCCGACATTGTGGGTCTGGACACCATGGGTCACGTGCTCAAGGGTTCGGCGCTGGCGCTGGACCAAGACCCCTGGCGGCGGTATTACACCGTGCCCGGCTGGCTCGGCGCGCTGATCGAGAAAGGGGCGCTCGGCCAGAAAACCGGAACCGGTTTCTACGCCGGCAAGGGCAAGCAGGTGCTCGATCCGGCCACAGGCGCTTACCAAGACGCCGGCGCGAAACCCGACGAGGCGGTGCAGGCGATTTTAAAGATCAAGAATCCGGCCGAGAAATTCGCCGCCCTGCGCGCCAGCGACCACCCGCAAGCGCAATTTCTGTGGGCGATCCACCGCGATGTGTTCCATTACGCGGCGGTGCTGTTGGCGGAAATCGCCGATAACGCCCGCGATGTCGATTTCGCCATCCGCTGGGGTTTCGGCTGGAGCCAGGGACCGTTTGAGATCTGGCAGGCGGCCGGCTGGAAGCAGGTGGCCGCGTGGATCAAGGAAGACATCGCCGCCGGCAAGGCGATGACCGACGCGCCGCTGCCGGCTTGGGTCGATCAAATCGACGGCCCGCACCAGCCGCAAGGCTCCTATTCGGCGGCCGAAAACGCCTACAAGTCGCGCTCCAAGCTACCGGTGTACCAGCGTCAGCTCTATCCCGAACAGGTGGTGGGCGAAGCGCCGCACCGCTACGGCGAGACGGTGTTCGAAAACAGCGGCGCGCGGCTGTGGACCACCGGTGACGGCATCGGCGTGCTGGGCTTCAAGAGCAGGCTGCACGTCATCGGCGACGATGTGTTGGACGGTGTACTTGAGAGTTTGAAAATCGCCGAACAGCGCTTCGATGGCCTCGTCATCTGGCAAACCGAAGCGCCGTTCAGCGCCGGAGCCAATCTGGCCCAGGCCGTGCCGGTCGTTTTGGCTGGAGATTTCGTGACTTTCGAGAACAGCGTCGCCAAATTCCAGCAGACCACCAGCGCGCTGCGCTACGCGGCGATTCCGGTGGTGGGCGCGGCGCAGGGGCTGGCGCTCGGCGGCGGCTGCGAGTTTCTGATGCACTGCGACCGGGTGGTGGCGGCGCTGGAAAGCTACGTCGGTCTGGTCGAGGTCGGCGTTGGGCTGATTCCGGCTGGCGGCGGCTGCAAGGAGTTCGCGCTGCGAGCCATGCACGAGGCCAAGGGCGGCGATCTGTTGCCGTTCCTGCGACCGTACTTCGAGGCGATGGCGATGGCCAAGGTGTCGCGCAGCGCCGAGGAAGCCAAGCAACTGGGCCATCTGCGGCCTTCTGATATCATCATCTTCAATCCGCACGAGTTGTTGTACGTCGCCAAGGCCCAGGTTCGGGCGCTGGCCGAGACGGGTTATCGGCCGCCGCAGCCGCGTCCGATCCGGGTGGCGGGCCGCACCGGCGTCGCCGCCTGTCAGATGGCGCTGGTCAACATGCGCGACGGCGGTTTCATCTCGGCGCATGATTATCAGTTGGGCCTCAAGATCGCCACCGCGCTGTGTGGCGGCGACGTGGACCCCAACACCCTGGTCGATGAGGCGTGGCTGTTGGGACTGGAGCGCAAGGCCTTCGTCGAACTGGCGAAAACGCCGCTCACCCAGGCCCGGATCGAGTCCATGCTCAAGACCGGCAAGCCGCTGCGCAACTGATGGCTGGGAGAATGCTGATGAGCAAACAGATTCAGGAGGCTTACATCGTGGCCGCCGCCCGCACCCCGGTCGGCAAGGTGCGTGGCGCGTTTCGCAACACCCGCCCGGACGACCTGCTCGCCCACGTGTTGCGCGGCGTGATCGATCAATGTCCGGGGCTGGACCCCCAACAAATCGGCGATGTGATCGTCGGTTGCGCCATGCCGGAAGCCGAGCAGGGCATGAACGTCGCCCGCATTGGACTGCTGCTGGCCGGCTTGCCGGACAGCGTGCCGGGCATGACCCTCAACCGCTTCTGCGCGTCCGGCCTGCAAGCGGTGGCGCAAGCCGCCGACCGCATCCGCTTGGGCGAAGCCGACGCCATGCTGGCCGCCGGGACCGAGACCATGACCATGATCCCGATGGGCGGCAACAAGATCGCGCTTAGCCCGGAGGTGTTCGCCAAGGAGGAGAACATCGGCATCGCCTACGGCATGGGGCTGACGGCGGAGAAGGTGGCGGAGCAGTGGAAGATTTCCCGCGAGGATCAGGACGCCTTCGCGGTGGAAAGCCACCGCCGCGCCGTCGCCGCCATCGCCAGCGGCGAGTTCAAGCCGGAAATTCTGCCCTACACCGTGCTCGATCGCTCACCGGACAGCCAAACCCTGCAAGTGCGGATTCGCGAGCGGGTGGTGGAACACGACGAAGGCCCGCGCCCGGATTCCAGTCTGGAGGGTTTGGCCAAGCTCAAGCCGGTGTTCGCCGCGCGCGGCAGCGTCACCGCCGGCAACAGCTCGCAGATGAGCGACGGCGCGGGGGCGGTGCTTTTGATGAGCGCGCGGCTGGTCTCGCAATTGAACCTGAAACCCTTGGCCCGCTTCGTCAGTTACGCGGTGGCCGGGGTGCCGCCGCAGATCATGGGCATCGGCCCGATCGCGGCGATTCCCAGGGCTTTGGAATTGGCTGGGTTAAAGCCGGACGATCTCGACTGGATCGAGCTCAACGAAGCCTTTGCCGCGCAGAGTTTGGCGGTGATTCGCGATCTCAAACTCGACTCGGCCAAAGTCAACCCGCTGGGCGGCGCGATTGCCTTGGGTCATCCGCTGGGCGCGACCGGCGCGATCCGCACCGCCACGCTGGTGCACGGCCTGCGCCGGCGTGGCGGAAAATACGGGATGGTGACCATGTGCATCGGCACCGGCATGGGCGCCGCCGGGGTATTTGAAGCGCTGTAATTGAATTCGCTTTAAAGGAAAGACTACACCATGAATGTCATACGGGTGACGGTGGGTCGCGGCTGGGGCTGGATCGTCGAGGGTTGGCGCTTGTTCGCCAAAGCGCCCGGAATCTGGTTGCTCATCATGCTGATCTACCTGGGAATCAGCATGGTGCTGTCGTTTATTCCCTTCCTTGGCCCGCTGGCTTATGCGCTCTTGGCGCCCGTGCTTGCCGGTGGGATGCTCTACGGCGCGGCGGCGCTGGACCGGGGCGAATCCTTGGAGATCGGCCACTTGTTCCAGGGCTTCAAGGATCAGGACCGGATGGGGCCTTTGGTCGTGCTCGGCCTGATCAGTTTGGCCGCCGGCGCACTGATGGTTCTGGTCATGTTCGTGTTCATGGGCGGGGGGCTGTTGCTGGGGGGCGCTCTGGACTATACCGGTGCGGTCGTGCCCCCCGAATCCATGGGCGGCGTTTTCGCCGGCTTCGGTCTGATTGCCTTCTTGATCGTCCTCGCCATCAGTTTCCTGGTCGCCATGGCGCTGTTCTACGGGGTGCCGCTGGTGATGTTGGCCGGGCGGTACGCTTGGCCGGCCATCCAAGACAGCATTACCGCGTGCTGGATCAATTTCCTGCCGTTGTTGGTCTTCGGGCTGATCTACTTCGTGCTGGGGATCGTGGCGATCATTCCGTTCGGGCTGGGTTTTCTGGTGCTGGGACCGGTGACGGCCGGCGCGATCTATGCCAGTTACCGTGAAGTTTTCCAAGGACAAGCGCGGCCGTCGATCAATTTGGCGAAGTAAAACGCCTCGGCTAGTAGGCTCGATAACCCTGGGCCGGAAGCGCGCCACCCCTTGGGGTTGACGGCGGGTTTCGAGGCGGGGTAACGCCAGGGATAGGGGGGATTGCACCAGGAGCGGGCGTCAATCCCTTTTGTAGCGCGTCGTGCATCCTGGCTAATCGACCCCGGAAAACAGCGATTTGATTAACCGTGCCCGCAGCAGCTCCACGGCTTCGAAAACCTCTCCCGCCGTTTCCGCGTATAGCGGTCCCGTTTCCCGATAGATGCTGCCCTGATTGCCCACAAGACTCACTGTAACTCGGACTTTTGTCACCATTTTGGCCCGCAGCCTGTCCCATATCAGCGCTTTGTCGGCTGTGATCGCTAATGACATGTCGGCATCCCCACTGTTCGGTCCCCATCACCAGCCCGGACGGCGTGTCCGGGCCTATCCACGCGTTGGCGTCAGTCCGAGAGATGCATATCGGATGCCAAGATCGGAGGGGGCCTGCTTCCGCCGAGGAGAAGGTCAGCAGACGGTCAGGGCGGGGTGTTCGGCGCTGGGCCGGTCGAAGTGGTAGCCTTGGGCCAGATCGACCCCCAGGTCGCGGATCATGTCGAGCGTGGCCGCATCCTCGACGAACTCGGCGACCGTGGTTTTGTGCAGGCCGCGCGCCACTTCCACCATGGCCCGGATGAACACTTGGTTGTCGTAGTTGTTGGGTAGATCGCGGATGAACAGGCCGTCGATCTTGAGCACCTTCACGTTCAGGTACTTCAAGTAGGCGAAGGTGGAGAAACCGCTGCCGAAGTCGTCCAGGCACACGCCGCAGCCGACCTGCTGGATGGCTTCGATAAAGCGCTGCGCGTCCTGTACGTCCGAGACGGCGGCGGTCTCGGTCAGCTCGACCAGCAGCCGTTGCGGGGCGACCTCACAGTCCGCCAGCAGCCGCCGGATGAACTGGGGTAGCGTCGGATCGTCGAAGGTGCGGCCCGAGAGGTTGACCGCCAGCGGCGGCAAGTCGGGATGTTGGCCCAGCAGGTTGATGCTCTGTTTTAGCACCCAGCGGTCGATGTCGAGCACTTGGCCGCTCTTTTCGGCCAGATGGATGAATTGGCCCGGCAAAATCGGATAGTTGGGTTGGTCTGGATTGCGCATCCGCAGCAATACCTCAAGGTGGCTGAGGGTTCGGTCTTGAGTGTGATAGACCCCCTGAAAGTGCAGGTCGAACAGCTCGCCGTCCAGCGCCTGGGCGATCCGGCTGTTCCAGTTCAACCGCCGCACCATCGCTTCGGTCGAATCGCGGCTGGGGTCATAAAGGGTCCAGGTGTTCTTGCCCTGATTTTTCGCTTGATACATCGCGGCGTCGGCATGGGCCACCAACTCTTCCACGCTGTTGCCGTGCTCGGGAAAAATGGCTACGCCCACGCTGGCCGTCAGGCGCAGGTTTGTCCCCTGGAAGCGAAAGGGTATTGTCGAGACCGTATCCACGATGCGGGCGGGGAGCGCGCCGGGTTCGTACCCGGTTCCGAGCGTGCTGAGAATGGCGAATTCGTCCCCCCCCAGCCGGGCGAACATCTCGGTCGCCCGTACGTGGGCGGCGATTTCGCCGGCCGTCCGCACCAGGACCGTGTCGCCGGCCCGGTGGCCGAAGGTGTCGTTGATCGCTTTGAATTCGTCCAGATCGAAATAGATCACCGCGAACTTACTGCCATCGCGCAGTGAGCCGGCGATTTTCTGTTCCAGATTCTTTTGAAAGCTGTGCCGGTTCGACAGGCCGGTCAACGGGTCGCGCTCGGCCAGATACAGTAGTTGCTGGGCGGTCTGGCGTTCGTGAGTGATATCTTCGTACAGCCACAAACGGCCCAGGATGTGTTCCTCGCCGTCCATGACCGGATAGGACATTTGTGTCAGGATGCGGCCGTCGTACAGGTCGATTTCGCAGCGCTCGCTGATTTCGTGAGTGTCTTGCACTTGCAAGACGAAGCGCGAGGCGTGGTCCGGTCGGGCGAAGCGATGGGTGGAATGTTCCAGGATGTCGCGGGTCGGGCGGCCGACCAAGCCCGGCGTTTCATCGTCGATGGCCCACATCCGCAGGAAGGCCGGATTGAGGTATTCCACGCATTGTCGGTTGTCCTCGAACAAGATGCCGACGCTCATGGCCGCCAATAACGCGCGCAACCGGCCCTGTTCGCGTCGGGTCACCGCCAGCAGTTCCCGTTGCCGTAATTCGGCGACCCGTAGCTCCTCGACGGTTCTTGCCAGCTCCGCTTCGGCCAGTTTTTGTTGGGTGATGTCGGCATGGGTTCCCAACAGGCGCAGCGGTCGACCTTGGTCGTCCCGTCGGACGATGCTGCCGAGCGAAAGAATCCAGATCCAATCGCCGGCTTTGGTGTGCTGGCGGAATTCCAGCCGGTAATCCGCCAGCGCTCCCGCCAAGTAATCTCGGTAGCTGCGAGCGACTCGCTGGTGG
Organism: Candidatus Competibacteraceae bacterium; assembly: GCA_003527885.1. Classification (GTDB taxonomy): domain Bacteria; phylum Pseudomonadota; class Gammaproteobacteria; order Competibacterales; family Competibacteraceae; genus Competibacter_A. Next base: position 4,116 of record DPWB01000364.1, on the reverse strand, counting down.
TCGTCCGGATGCAGTCGCGCGATCCAGGTCGCGCTGGTCTCACGGAACTCGGCGGGATCGTAACCGAGCATTCGCGCGTACTCGGGGCTGACGACGACATCGCCGGTTTGCACGTTCAGATCGTAAAGGCCCTGATTGGTGGCCGCCAGCGCCAAGCGCAGCCGCTCCTCGCTTTCCCGTAACGCGAGCTCGGCCCGTTGGCGCTCGCCGATTTCTTGTTCGAGCGCGCTGTTGGCGGCGGCCAGCGCCCGGTTGCGGGCGGCTACGGTGCCGGCCCGATCATATAATTGCCGGTAGGCATGGCCGAGCTGTTCCAACATTTCATTGAAGATTCGCCCGAGCTGCTCGACTTCGAAAAGGCCGTGAGAGTCGAAGCGGTGGTCCAAGGAGCCACTTTTGATGACCCGTCGAGCGACGGATTCCAGCTCGCGCAGAGGGTGGGTCAGATAATGGGCGCCCGCCTTGGCAAGGCCGAAGACCGCCAGCATCACGCCGACTCCCAAAGCGGCGTAGACGAAGAACAGGCGGTTCAAGGAGGCCGTCAAAATGTCCCGGTCCACCGACGCTTCGACGGCGAGCTCCAGCGGTTGCAAGACGGCCGGTACGGGTAGTCTCTCCGTATGCGTCAAACGCTCGGGGTCGCCTGAAGGGTCGGGCGGTGGCGTGGCCGCGGTGTGTCCGTAACGAACGAGCCGCAGCGCGATGCGCGGGCTGTTGGGGTGCGAAAGCGCGGAGTGCAGGCGGGCGAGCGCGACTTTGCAGAGCAGAGCGCCTTCCGGCGAGAGTGTGCGGGAATAGAAGATCGGCGCGGCTACCAGCAGATAATCGCCGCCGGCGTCCGTCCCGAGCACCGCATGGGATTTGCCGTCCTCCAGAACTTGGCGCCGCCAATCGTGCGCTTCACGGGGCAACTCGCCGTTTCCGGCGATGGGGTGGCCTTCGAAATCCGCCAGCACCAGCACCACGGGCACATCGTTGATGCTGGAAAAATCCTTGAGGAAAGGCATCAGGGTGGTCTGACGGGTCAGGCTGTCCATCAGCGCATTCAGGATCAGCGTATTTTCCGCCAGCTTGCTCAAGGTTGTCGTGACGGCGCGCAAGGTGTTGCCCAGTTGTTGGGCATACAGGGAAGCCTGGGCTCTCAGGACGCCAACTTCGTTATCGACCAATTGCCTTCGGGTAAAGGTATAGGACAAACCGCCGATCAGCAGCATGAAGCCGAAGGTCAAAACCGTTGCCGCGAGCGCGATCCGGGTCGCCAAGCGCGCCCTGGGCAGTTTCGCCGCGGCTTGCGGTTCTAGGCCCGACGATGCGCCGGTCGCGCTCCCTTGACGGCGTGTCATCGTTCAGTCACCCGGCGCCAGCGGTATGATGGCGCCGTCCGGGCGGTAGGCCGCCATGAAAACATCGTCCGCGCCGAGCGCGTCGTGGTTATCCGCGGTGAACGGCCGTTCGAAAAATCTGACCAAGCCCCGGTAGCGAGTGACCCGTTCCAGCGCGTCGCGCACCGCGCCGCGATCGGTGGTTCCCGCCAGATCGATGGCGCGCGCCACCAAATGGGTGAGGTCGTAGGCTTGGCCGAAGCCGACGGGCGATTCGATGTCCTCGATCCGTGACAGGCCGAACAACCGTGCGCTGACCGCCAGCACCCGTTGCACGATTTCCGGGTCGGCTTTATAGAAGCTGAAGGTCTGCACCACCGAAAAGTCCACTTTAGCCAAATCCTCCCCGACCAATTTGACGAAATTCCCGCCCGTTACCCCCCAATGACTGATGATCGGCAAGCGTTGCTCGGCGGGCAAGGCCGCCAGTTCACGACAGAGGATGACGGCCTCGCTGTCGTTGGCGACGAAAACGATGGCTTGCGCTCCGGCGGCGCGTAACGCCCGGTATTTTTCGACCATGCTTTTCTCGCCCCACCGGTACCATTCGAGACCGACCGAGCGCGGCAGCGGGGCCTCTCGGAAATAGTTCTCGGCAACGGCCAGATTGCTCTTGCCCCAGGTGGTGTTGGGAAGCAGCAGGCCGACCCGCTCCGCTCCCTTGCCGAGCGCGCGTTGCAGCATGACGGGCATCGCCAGCCCGTCCCGAAGCGACAGGCGAAATATATAATTGGGAGTTTTACCGTTTTGGACGATGGCGTCCGCCGCCGCCCAAGGGTCGAGCACGATCATCTTCATCTCGTGCGCGAGTTCCACATATTCGAGGACGACCGGACTGAAGCGGCCGGTGAACATCGCCACCATATCGGGCATCCGGGCAAATTCCTGCAAATTTTTCACGCCGCGGGCCGTCACCGAACGGTTGTCCTTGGAAACGAGTTGTAGGGGGCGACCTTTCAGCACGCCACCGGCGCGATTGATTTCGTCGATGGCGGTCAAAATGCCGCGCTCGATAGCTTGCGCGGACGTGCTCTGTTCGACGCCGAACTCACCGTCAAACCCCAGATAAACCGGCGGGTTTTCCTCGGCGTGCGGCCGTGTGGGCAAAAAGAGCACCACACCAAGGAGAAAAGCCTGAAACCGGAGCATGATTCCCCCCTTATAGTCTTCGTGCTGAATCCATGAGTCATGATCGCGCGTCTTGCGCCGAGACCCGACGAGCGATCGTCGGATGCGGGTCGGCGCTGGCGTGCTCAGCGTGAGCGCCAAGTAAACGACGGGCCTGGGGGCCGGGGCCGGCGCTGGCGGCAGATCTGCTGGGCGCGCGTAAGAGCCGGATGGCGCGGTCCCAGGTCGAGGGCGATCTGGATGCGCCAGGCCGAACGGTATGGGGGTGTAGCCATCCTGGCCGCTGGAGTGTCAGAACTTGAATTCCTCGATCAGAAGCTGGAGCTGTAATAGCGCTTGAGTGCTGATGTTCAGCATTCGAAAACCGGTATCGTAAAAATCCGGATTGACGTCCCGGCCGGTCCAAACGGTCTCACCTTCCAGATGAATGCGCTGGCGCGGAGCGCCTTCCTTGGGAACATCCACCCGCAACCGGTAAATTTGGTTGACCGGCAGGGGTTTGTCGTTGACCAGACGCATTCCTTCCTTGTTGATATCCACGATATGGCCCAGCAATTCGTTGGTGTCCCGGTCGTAGACCCGTAAATACATCACGAGGTACCAGCGTTTGAGTCGGCGTTTTTCTGTTCCAGAAGGTTCGGGAAGACTCATGGGGACCTCTTGGCGAAGAATGTAAGGTGCTGAAGAGCCGCCGGCCCTACCAGCCCGCGGGATGCTTGGTTTGCGGCTGGAATCCGTGCTGGCCAGGCAAAATCGGTGAGAGTGGGCATGAATGAGCGATTTCAGGTTGCTGGGGTTGGGTTCAAGCTGTAGGTGCACGTGAGGCTGGCTTGATCGAGAACGTGCCCTTTGATGGCGTCCAGCACTTGCGGGCCGGTAAAGTTCCCCTCCACAGGACAGCGCGGCACGTCGAGCGCGTAGAGGGTAAAAACATAATGGTGGACGATGCTGTCGTTCCAGGGCGGGCAGGGGCCATCGTAGCCGAAATAGTTGCCGCTCATCGCCGGA
>DPWB01000364.1:0-338 GCA_003527885.1 Candidatus Competibacteraceae bacterium | reverse complement strand
GTTCCAGGGCGGGCAGGGGCCATCATAGCCAAAATAGTCGCCCGCCATGGCGGAATCGCCCGCGAACCACTCGCGATAATTATTGATGCCCTGCCGGGTGCCGCGCGGGCCGCTTGGCCCGGGTTTGCCGCCGGGGGTGACGCCTTTGGAAAATTCGCCGGCCTGAATTTGCGCCGGCGTCGGCGACAGATCTACCAGGATCCAATGATAAAAATCGGTGCGGGGTAAGTCTGCCGGCTGTCTCTTATACACATCTCCGAGCCCACGAGACCGTACTAGATCTCGTATGCCGTCTTCTGCTTGAAAAAAAAACAAATCACAAAACACCAGAGTCAGGC
>DPWB01000257.1 GCA_003527885.1 Candidatus Competibacteraceae bacterium | reverse complement strand
GCTGCGCCTTCGACCGCTCGGCCATCTCTCCAAACTGTCTTGATTCCTCCCATCACAAGGCGGCTAAGACTACCCGAATCGGCCGCGCCGAAGCAAGAACGCCTCGGGCCGCCGTTTCCCGCCTCAGTTCAGACCCTTCATGCTCAAACGGACGCGGCCCTGCTTGTCGATCTCCAGCACCTTGACCTTGACGGTATCGCCCACCGCCAACTTGTCGCTGACGCTTTGCACGCGCTCGTCACAAATCTGCGAGATGTGCACCATGCCGTCGCGACCGGGCAGAATCGCCACGAACGCGCCGAAATCCATGATACGGACCACCTTACCCTCATAGACTTGGCCCACTTCCACATCGGCGGTGATTTGCTCGATGCGGCGGCGCGCTTCGTCGCCGGCCTCCTTGTCCACTGCGGCGATCTTGATGGTGCCGTCGTCGGCGATGTCGATGGTGGTGCCGGTTTCTTCGGTGATGGCGCGGATGGTGACGCCACCCTTGCCGATCACGTCGCGAATCTTTTCGGGATTGATGCGCAAGGTGGTGAAACGCGGCGCGTGCTGGGACAGTTCTCCGCGCGACTGGGTGATGACTTCGGCCATCTTGCCCAGGATGTGCAAGCGGCCTTCGCGGGCCTGCGCCAGCGCCCGCTCCATGATGTCGCGGGTGATGCCGTCGATCTTGATGTCCATTTGCAAAGCGGTGACGCCGGTGGCGGTACCCGCCACCTTGAAATCCATATCGCCCAGATGATCTTCGTCGCCGATAATATCGGTCAGTACCGCAAAGCGGTCGGCTTCCTTGATCAGACCCATGGCGATGCCGGCCACCGGGGCCTTGATGGGCACGCCGGCATCCATCAGCGACAAACTGGCGCCGCAGACCGAGGCCATCGAACTGGAGCCGTTGGATTCGGTGATTTCCGAGACCACCCGCACCGTGTAAGGAAACGCGGCGGGTTCCGGCATCACCGCCTGCACGCCGCGCTTGGCCAACCGCCCGTGACCGACTTCCCGGCGCTTGGGGCTGCCGACCATGCCGGTTTCACCGACCGAGTACGGCGGGAAATTGTAGTGAAACAGAAACGGCTGGCGGTACTCGCCCTCGATGGCGTCGATGATCTGGGCATCCTTGTCGGTGCCGAGCGTGGTCACCACCAGGGCTTGCGTCTCGCCGCGCGTGAACAGCGCCGAACCGTGCGTGCGCGGCAGCACGCCCACCCGAACCGTGATCGGCCGTACCGTGCGCGTGTCGCGACCGTCGATACGCGGCTGCTCCGACAGGATGCGGCCCCGCACCAAGCTCTTTTCCAACGCCGAGAAGGCGTTGCCGATAGCCGCTGCCGGCCAGCGACCAGGTTCCTGCTCGTTCAAGCGCGCGGCCAGTCGATTCTGGACTTCATGGACCCGCTGCTGGCGAGTCAGTTTCTCAGGAATTTTATAGGCTTCCAGCAGATCGGCCTCGGCGGTGGCGCGCACCGCGCCGGCCAGCGCCTCATCGTCAGCCGGCGGCTGCCAGTTCCAGGGCTGGACGCCGGCTTCCGCCACCAATTCCTTGATGGCGCGGATGGCGACCTGCATCTGTTCGTGACCGAACATCACCGCGCCCAGCATGACCTTCTCGGACAACTGCTCGGCCTCGGATTCCACCATCAACACCGCGCGCTCGGTTCCGGCCACCACCAAATCCAATTGCGAGGTTTTCAGTTCGCGCCGGGTCGGATTCAGCAGGTATTGACCGTCCAGGTAGCCGACCCGCGCCGCGCCGATCGGGCCTTGGAACGGCACGCCCGACAACGCCACCGCCGCCGAAGCGCCAAGCAGCGCCGGGATCTCTGGATCGACCTGACTGTTGAGCGACACCAGGGTGGCGACGATTTGCGAGTCGTTGGTAAAGCCGTCGGGAAACAGCGGCCGCAACGGCCGGTCGATCAGACGGGCGGTCAAGGTCTCGCTTTCGGAGGGGCGGCCCTCGCGCCGGAAAAAGCCGCCCGGAATCCGGCCCGCCGCATAGCTGCGCTCCTGATAATCCACGCGCAGCGGGAGAAAATCCCGGCCCTCATCGGTGTCCTTGGCGGCCACCATGGTGACCAGCACCACGGTGTCGGCCATGTTCACCAGCACCGCACCGCTGGCCTGCCGGGCAATTTCGCCGGTTTCCAAGGTTACCGTATGCTGACCGTACTGAAATGTCTTCTTGATAGGCGTCACGAAAGCGTCCTTTGCAGCGAAAGACCGACGATAAAAGGCGAAAAGCTCAGCGGCGCAGGCCGAGGCGACCGATAAGCTCCTGATAGCGCTGCAGATCCTTTCTCTTGAGATAATCCAGCAGCTTGCGGCGTTGGTTGACCATTTTCAGCAGTCCGCGCCGCGAATGATGGTCTTTCTTGTGATCGCCGAAATGCGACTGTAAACCGTTGATGCGATTGGTCAGCAACGCAACCTGCACCTCCGGCGAACCCGTGTCGCCGGGGCCGCGCTGGTATCCCTGCACGACCTGGGCCTTTTGTTCGGTAGTGAGCGGCATCGAATAAAACTCTCCAATTCAGATTCAAACGAGCAATAAAGTCAAATGATGAATGGTAACCGTACTGAGAACAATCAACAAGCAAGCCCATCTCTCATCTCAAGTGTCCCGGCATCTCACCAAGCGGCGCGGCGCGACCCGGCCGTCGTCGAGAATCTCGCCGATCCCCAGAAACCGCTGCTCTCCCTCGTATAAACGCACCCAGCCTTGAGCGGGCGCGCGTGGCGCCAGCACCGCCTGACCTTGCCGCAGGTAAAAGGCGGAATCGCCCGCAACCCGGATCGCCGGCCAGTGGGCCACGGTGCTGTCCAACGGCAACAGCCAGCGATCCAGAGCCGTCGGCCCGTCCCGTTCGGCGCACTCGCGCAGCGCCTCCAGCGCCACCATGCGCGTGGCGTCATACGGCTCCACCGCAGTCCGCCGCAAGGCCGAAACATGCGCGCCGCACCCCAACGCCGCACCGAGATCGACCGCCAGCGTTCGCACGTAGGTTCCCTTGGAGCAACGCAGCTCGCATTCCAGCTCCTCGGCATCCTGGCGCAACAAGCGCAATTCGTGGACGGTGACCTCGCGCGGGGCGCGTTCGACTTCGATCCCTTTACGGGCCAATTTGTACAGCGGCTGGCCGTCGCGTTTCACCGCCGAATACATCGGCGGGATCTGCTGGATCGGCCCGACGAACCGGCGCAACGCGGCCTCGATCCGCGCGCGGTCCAACGGGCCGACCGGCCGACTGACGACGATCTCGCCTTCGGCGTCGCCGGTGGTGGTGGTGACGCCCAACCGGCAGGTGAACCGGTAGGCCTTATCGGCATTCAGCAACGGGCCGGACAGTTTGGTCGCCTCGCCAAGACAAACCGGCAACAGGCCGCTGGCCAACGGATCGAGGCTGCCGGTATGGCCCGCTTTCTTGGCCTGATACAACCGCTTGACCGTTTGTAACGCGGCGTTGGAGGTCAGGCCAACCGGTTTGTCCAACAGCAGCACGCCGTCGACCGAACGGTGGGACCGCGCCGTCACGCGGGGTCCTCTGGGGTCGCCCGCTCGGTGGCCGCGTCCGAAGCGCCGTGATGCCGGCCCGCATCGGCGGCCACCGCCGCATCGATCAACGCCGACAGTCGCGCGCCGTGCTCCACCACCTCATCGTAGCGAAACTCCAGTTTCGGCACGGTGCGAATGTGCATCCGTCGACCCAATTCCCGCCGCAACAGCGGCGCGGCATGGTTCAAATCGGCCACCCGCTCGGCGCGCTCGGCCGGATCGCCCATCAGGGTGACGTAAATCCGGGCGTGGGCCAGATCGCGGCTCACCTCGACGCCGGTCATGGAAATCAAGGTCAACCGCGGGTCGCGCAGTTCGTCGCGGATCAGCTCGGCCAGCTCGCGCCGGATTTGCTCGCCGATCCGCCGGGTGCGGGGAAATGCTTTCATGCTCGTTCCATTCGCGGCGGGGGCTGGCGCTAGAGCGTGCGCTCCACCTGCACCCGCTCGAAGACCTCGATGTGGTCGCCTTCGTGGATGTCGTTGTAGTTGCGCACGCCCATGCCGCACTCCATGCCGGCGCGCACCTCGCCCACATCGTCCTTGAAGCGGCGCAGCGAATCCAAGGCGCCTTCGAAGACCACCACGTTGTGGCGCAGCACCCGAATCGGGTTGTTGCGGCGCACGGTCCCCTCGACCACCATGCAACCGGCCACCACGCCGAACTTGGGCGAGCGAAACACTTGGCGGACCTCGGCCAAACCGATGATTTCTTCCTTGAACTCCGGTTTGAGCATCCCCACCATCGCCCGTTTCACATCGTCGATCAGCTCGTAGATGACGCTGTAATAGTGCAGCTTGAGCCCTTCCTCCTCGGCCAGCTTCTTGGCGAGGGTATCGGCGCGCACGTTGAAGCCGATGATGACGGCTTTAGCGTTGCGGGCCAAGTTGACATCCGATTCATTGATGCCGCCGACCCCGCTGGCGATGATCTTGACCTGCACCTCCTCGGTGGACAGGCGCGCCAAGGCATCGACGATGGCTTCGGTGGAACCCTGCACGTCGGCTTTGAGCACCACGTTCAGCACGTTGACTTGACCGGCTTCGAACTGCTTGGAAATGTCGTCCAGACTGATGGCGGGCTTCCTGGCTTGCTCTTCGCGCGCCTTGTTCTGCCGGAACAAGGCGATTTCGCGCGCCTTGCGTTCGTCGGCGACCACCACCAGCTCGTCGCCGGCCCGCGGCGCCCCGGACAGACCGAGCACCTCGACCGGAATCGACGGTCCGGCCTCGCCGACATTCTGGCCGGTTTCGTCGAGCATGGCCCGTACCCGGCCGTATTCGAGGCCGCTCAGGACCATATCGCCCTTGCGCAAGGTGCCGCTGTGCACCAAGATCGTCGCCACCGGACCGCGGCCCTTGTCCAACCGCGACTCGATCACCACCCCCTTGGCGGGGCCTTCGACCGGCGCTTTCAGCTCCAGCACCTCGGCCTGCACCAGGATCTGATCCAGCAAATCATCGACGCCGGCGCCGGATTTGGCCGATACGTAGGTAAACAGCGTATCACCCCCCCATTCCTCCGAGATGACGCCCTGCGCCGACAACTCGCTCTTGACGCGCTCTGGATCGGCGCTGGACTTATCCATCTTGTTGACCGCCACCACCACCGGCACGGCGGCGGCGCGGGCGTGCTGGACCGCTTCCACGGTTTGTGGCATCACGCCGTCGTCGGCCGCCACCACCAGCACCACCACGTCGGTAGCCTTCGCCCCGCGCGCGCGCATGGCGGTGAAGGCGGCGTGACCGGGCGTGTCGAGAAAGGTAATCACGCCTTTGGGCGTGCGCACGTGATAGGCACCGATGTGCTGGGTGATCCCCCCAGCCTCGCCGGCGGCCACCCGCGTGCGGCGGATGTAGTCGAGCAGCGAGGTCTTGCCGTGGTCCACATGGCCCATGATCGTCACCACCGGCGGGCGCGGCAGCGCTTCTCCACGGTTGGTCTCGGCGGCCAGCTCCTCTTCCAGGGCATTTTCCTTCAACAGCTTATAGGAGTGGCCCATTTCAGACACGGCGAGCGCGGCGGTCTCTTGATCGATCATCTGGTTGATGGTGACCATCAGTCCCATCTTCAGAAAAGCCTTGATGACCTCGGTCGCCTTGACCGACATCTTCTGCGCCAGATCGGCGACGCTGATCGTTTCGGGAATGATCACCTCGCGCACCATCGGCGCGGTGGGTTTGGCGAAGCTGTGGCGCGGCGCCAGCGCCGACGCGGGGGTCTTGGCGCCCTTGCCTTTTTTAGGTTTGCGCCGGTCCGCTTTATCCAAAATCTGCTGAACGTCGCCGCGCCGCTGCGGCGCAAACCGCTCCTCGTCCTGCGCTTCTTCCCGGCGCGGCGCCGAGGCGCTCGCAATACCGGGGGCGTCGCCGCGCGGTTTGCCCGCGGCCCGAGGCGGTTCGGCGCGCTTCTTTCCCACCTTGGCTTCGAGGATGGGTCCAGACTGCTTTTTGGTCCTGGCATCGGCGGCGGATGCTCCCGCCTCAATGGGGCGCTGGTGGGTCTGGGGGCTGGCCGAAGCTTCATCGGGAGCACGGCGCGCCAGGCTTTCAACCGGCTGGGTGTCGACGAGCCGCTCGGCTTGCGGCCCGGTATCCGCCCCGGTTTCGGGCCGGCGACGCGCTTGCGCTTCTTCAAGCCGACGCGCTTGCTCTTCCGCCTCGAGCTGGAGACGGCGGGCTTCTTCCTCGGCCCGCAACCGGCGGGCTTCTTCCTCGGCCCGATGCGTTGCTTCCTGCTCGTGAAGCGCGGGTGCTTCCAGCGGGCTCCGGTCCAACGCGACCTCTGCTGGACGGCGCTCCTTGCCAGCCTCATCCAAGCCGGCGGCCAGCGCAACGGCTGGCCCCTCAAGCTCGCGAGGGCGGGGCGTTCCTTCTTCCATCAGGCTGCGCTTGACATAGGTGCGCTTCTTGCGCACCTCGATGCTGACGGTCTTGACCTGACCGGCCATGCCGCCCGACATTTTGATTTCGCTGTGGGTCTTGCGTTTGAGCGTGATCTTCCTGGGTTCCGCCGCGCCTTGCGCCAGCCGACTACCATGGCTTTTCCGCAGGTGCGCCAGCAAATCCACTTTCTGTTTTTCCGTGATCGTGGCGTCCATGCCGACAACCGTGATCCCGGCTTCGGTAAATTGCTCCAACAGGCGATCCACCGGTATCCCCACATCCGTCGCAAATTGCTTGACCGTTACTTGCGTCATTTACCACCCCCAGGACGAGCCGGTCCTACCGTTCGTTCTTCGAAAACCAAGGCGCCCGCGCCGTCATGATCAATTTCGCTGCTCGCTCGTCATCCAGTCCCGCAACCTCATTGAGATCGTCGACCGACAGTTCGGCCAAATCGTCCATCGTTGCAATGCCGCGGCTCGCCAACAAAAAAGCCAACTGTTCGTCCATTCCTTCCATCCGCAATAAATCTTCGGCCGGAGGCGTGCTGCTGAACTGCTCTTCCGCGGCGATCGCCCGCGTCAGCAGCACGTCGCGCGCCCGCCCCCGCAGCTCTTCCACGATCTCTTCATCGAACTCCGCGATCTCCAGCATCTCGTGAGCCGGCACGTAGGCCACCTCATCCAACCCCGCGAAGCCTTCGCGCACCAGGATTCCGGCGATTTCCTCATCCACCCCTAGCTGCTCCACGAACATGCGCTGCAAGGCTTCGTCCTCCTGGCCGCGTTTGGCTTGAGATTGCGCCTTGGTCATCACGTTCAAGGTCCAACCGGTGAGCCGGCTGGCCAGTTGCACGTTTTGGCCGCCTTTGCCGATGGCCTGGGCCAGCTGTTTTTCATCGGAGACGATGATATCCATGCCGTGGGTATCCTCGTCGACGATGATGGAGTCGACCTCCGCCGGCGCCATGGCGTTCATGACGAAACGGATCGGGTCGTCGTCCCATTGCACGATGTCGATGCGCTCGCCGCTCAATTCGTTGGTCACGCTTTGCACCCGCGCGCCGCGCATACCGACGCAGGCCCCCACCGGATCGATCCGGGCATCCTTGCTCTTGACGGCGATCTTGGCGCGCGAACCGGGGTCGCGGGCGGCGCCTTTGATTTCGATGATGCCCTGGTTGATTTCGGGCACCTCCAAAGTGAACAGGGCGATCAAAAATTCCGGCGCCACCCGGCTGATGAAAAGCTGGGGACCGCGACTCTCGATGCGGACATCCTTGAGATAACCCCGCACTCGCTCGCCGTTGCGAAACGACTCGCGAGGGTTGAGGTCTTCGCGCGCGATTTTGGCTTCGACGTTGCCGCCGACGTCGATGATCACGTCGCCGCGCTCCAGGCGCTTGACCATGCCGCTGATCAGTTCACCTTTCCGGTGCAGGTAAGCTTCCACAATCTGCGCGCGCTCGGCGTCTCGCACTTTCTGGACGATCACCTGCTTGGCGGTCTGGGCAGCGATGCGGCCGCCGAAGTCGGCGTTTTCCAAGAGACTTTCGATGTGACCGCCGATTTCGGCATCCGCTTGTACGCCGCGCGCCTCGGCCAAAACCACTTGCCGGTCCGGGCTCTCGATCTGCGCGTCATCGGCCACCACCTGCCAGCGCCGGAAGGTCTCATAATTGCCCGTGCGCCGGTTGATGACCACCCGCACGTCGGGATCGCCCTCATAGCGCTTTTTCGCCGCCGAAGCCAACGCCAGCTCCAAGGCGCCGAAAATGATTTCCTTGCCGACTCCTTTTTCATTGGAGACCGCATCCACCACCAGCAGGATCTCCTTGTTGCCTTCTTTGCTGTCTTTGCTGTCTTTGCTGTCTTTGCTGTCTTTGCTGTCTTTAACGCGCATGTCGTTTGCCTCCCAGCCGGATCCCGCCATCCCGCTTTAAAGTTCGGGGACCAGGCGCGCTTTTTCAATGCGCTCCAGTGGCACCCGCCATTCCCGTCCCTCGCTGTCGACGATCACCACGTCATCGGCCTGCATTCCCAGCAGGCGTCCGAGCAGATTTCGCCGTCCGTCCAGCAGCTCTCGCAGTTGAATCCGCACCTGCGAACCGGCAAAGCGGACAAAGTGCCTGGGTTCGCACAGGGGACGATCCAATCCGGGCGAGGAAACCTCCAGGGTATATCGTTCCGTGATCGGGTCCTCGACATCCAGCACGCCGCTGAGCTGGTGGCTGGCCCGCTGGCAGTCCGCCAGGCCGATACCGTTCTCACCGTCGATATAGACCCGCAACAGGGAGCCGGCGCGCCGGGGATGAAACTCCATCCCGACCAGCTCATAACCTAAGGTTTCGACCACGGCCGCTAACACCCGTCTCAGCTTTTGCAGGTCCTGGCGCATCTCGAACACCGGAAACAAAAAATGGGCCCGCGGCCCACTCGTTCGCCAACTCTGTTGAACTTCGGGGCACAGACAGCATCGACATCCGACGCTCTATGCTGCTGGCCGCTGCCGCAACTCCGGCCGGCTCCTCCAGACTTCGCCGGCTGGCGCGAAGCCGATGGAGTCGACCGCATAAAAAAAGCCCTCTTCGGGCTTCCTTGAAACATGGTAGCGGGGGCAGGATTTGAACCTACGACCTTCGGGTTATGAGCCCGACGAGCTACCGGACTGCTCCACCCCGCATCTGAGCTTGCTAGGATAACATCGCGCACCCCCTGCAAGCAAGGGCATAACGACGTTTTTAGGGTTCCGCTCCGCCGCTCAATCCTGATCGGCGCCTTGGAGGGTGGCGATCACCTCGTTCTGCGGCGTGTCCGCCCTCCGAACGCGGCGCGCCCGAACATACAAAACCGCGCCCCAAAACAGCAAGAGGCTAAAAGCGATTTCCAGCCAGGCCAGCCAAGGCCGCCGCATCGGCCCGGCCGCGTTGAAAACTCCCGCCGAGAAGTAGAACAGCGCGAGAAAACTGCTCCAAGCGCAGGTGTAAGGCCGTCCGTACAACAAGCCGCGCAACGGCGGCAACAACGGCCCCACCAACAACACTAAGACCAATGAGACCGGAAACCGCTTTGAAGGTTCCAGCCAAGCGAACCACAGCAGCAGCAGCGCAAACAGGCCAAAATAACCCACCAGCGCGACCGCGTGCCAGAAGCGGCTCATGCGCCCGCCAAGCGGCGCGCGATGTCCGCCAGCCGCCGTCCCAGGGCGCGGCATAACTGCTTTTCTTCGGCGCCGAGGACATTTCCGGCCTCCAAACCCGACCAATGGCTGGGACCATAAGGGGTACCACCACCGCGCGTGGCGCTCAGCGCCGGTTCGGTATACGGCAGGCCGACCACCACCATGCCGTGATGCAACAGCGGCAACATCATGCTCAGCAGCGTCGATTCGTGACCGCCGTGCAGGGTCGAGGCCGAGGTAAAAACCGCCGCCGGCTTACCCGAAAGCGCGCCCGCCAACCAGAGGCCGCCGGTGGTGTCCAAAAAATACTTGAGCGGCGCGGCCATGTTGCCGAAGCGGGTCGGGCTGCCTAGCGCCAACCCGGCGCACTCGCGCAAGTCGTTCAGGCTGGCATAGGGGGGCCCGGCCGCCGGAATCTCTTCCTCGACCGCCTCACAGACGGCCGAAACCGGCGGTACGGCGCGCAAGCGTGCGGCCATAGTCTCCACTTCCTCGACACCCCGCGCGACCTGCCGCGCCATCTCGGCGGTCCCCCCGGTGCGGCTGTAGTACAGGATCAGTATTTCGGCCATCGTTTTGTGTTTCTCCCGAGATCGGGCCGCCGGTAATTCTGGGAAATCCGTCCGGCACCGCGGCTTGCCGGCCGCTGTCACCTACCATCTTGACGGCCTCGGCCACCGATGCTAGCTTGCGTTTCAAACAACCGATCAGCCGCCGAATGCGGTAACCTTGCTGTTTTCTCAGACTCTTGACCACCAAACTCACGCCACTTGCCTTTGCCACTCTGTGGTTGGCGGCCTGTGCGGTCGCCCCAGTACAAGAGATGAGCGACGCCCGTCAGGCCATCCGCTCGGCCGAGGCGGCGGGCGCGTCCCAGCGCTCCCCAGACGATTTTGCAGCGTCCCAGCGCTTGTTGCTGGAAGCACAGAAACGCTTAAAAGCCGGTGCTTACGACACCGCCAAGCAGTTTGCCCTGGAAGCGCGCGATCAGGCCATCAGAGCCCGAGAAAAGGCCCTGCAACCCGGTCCAGCCCAGTTCGCGCCCCGCTAGGCTTCCGTTCCGGCGCCGGCTCCCACTATAACTCGGACGCCTGACATGCTCGCCGCTCTCACGCCTTTCCATAACCCGCCGGTTTTTCGGGCGGTGCTGGCCCCGGTGTTGCTGTCGGCGCTGCTTGGCCCCGCCCTCGCTCAAGCGCCGGATTTTTCCCTGCCGGGTTTGAACCAACAGCCCGTGCGCTTGGCCGATTTTCGTGGCCGGTGGGTCATCGTCAATTTTTGGGCTTCCTGGTGTTCGCCCTGCTTGCTGGAAATGCCCGAATTGCAAGAGTTTTATGAAAAGAACCGCAACCGCGCCACGGTCGTTGGCATCAATTTCGAAAACTTGGGCCCTAACGAAGTCCGCGTTTTCACCGACCGGCTCGCCGTCACTTTCCCTGTTGCGTTGAGCGGCGGCAACCCCATTCCGGGGTTCGAGCTCAAAGGTCTACCCACCACCTTCTTGATTTCGCCCACCGGCAAACTGGTCGATAGCCATCTGGGCTCCGTGAGCGCCGCCACGCTGGCCGAGCGTTTGGCCGCTCAGGAAAAAGCGGGCGCCGCCGCCCCTTGACTCTGGCGCGGCGCTCGCCCGTCGTCACGCCATCACTTGGAGCGCCGAGGAGGCCCCGTGAAAACACTGTGTCTGCGCTGTTACGTGTCCGGCCGCGTCCAGGGAGTCGGCTTTCGCTATGCCACCGCTGAAAAAGCCTCCGCGCTCGGCGTGACCGGCTACGTTCGCAATCTTCCCGACCGACGGGTGGAAGTGTTGGCCTGCGGCGAAGAAAGAGCGGTGACCGCCTTGCGTGACTGGCTCTGGCAAGGCCCGCAACTGGCGCGGGTCGGCGACGTTCGCTGCGATACCCTACCCCAGCAGAATTTTCACGACTTCCGCATCGACTGATGCCGGTCGACACAAAAATTTTCAAAAACCCTTGAATTATCCACAGGCCTATGAGCTGTCTAATTTATGATACCCTAACGGCTCGCCGTCGCCAAAAACTGGGTAAAATTCCAATGTTTATGATTAACTCATTGATAAATATCATAATTGTTTCTTATACACATCTGACACTGCCGACGAGCCGTCTAGGG
>DPWB01000242.1 GCA_003527885.1 Candidatus Competibacteraceae bacterium | reverse complement strand
GTGACGGCGGTGGAAGGCCGCTTCGACCGGGGCGACCTGGTGGCGTGTCTGGACCCTTCGGGAGACGAAATCGCGCGCGGGCTGGTGAACTACGATACCGAACGCGCATTGTTGCTGATCGGCAAGACCACTCGCCGGATTGAGGCGGCCATCGGCCATATCGACGAACCGGAATTGATCCACCGCGACAATCTGGTGTTGGTCGCCACCGAGCAGCAGACCGGGTGAATTTTGCGAGTGACAGCAAAAAGGCCGCCGGCGCGGCCTTTTTGCTGTTGCCTACAGACTGTCGCCGAAATCCTGCCTGAACCGGGCCAGCAGTTTTTCCTGCCAGTCGGACACCGGTTTTAGCCGGCCGTAGAAGAAGCGCAAAATTTCCGGTTCCTCGGTAAACACCAGCCCGCCGACCAGCCCGCGATGTTCGTGCAGCCAACCGATGCGGTCGATGGCGTATTTGACTTGCGAGAGCGTGAAAACCCGGCGCGGCAGGGCCAGCCGCAGCAGTTCCATGTTGGAAAATACCTCGTTACCGTCGGGATCGCGCTGTTCGGACAAGGTGCCGCGCTCCATGCCGCGCACGCCGCTGGCGATGTAGAGTGCTGAGGCCAGCGCGCCGGCCGGATACTGGCTTTGCGGGACATGGCGGAGGAATTCCATGGCGTTGAGGTGGCAGCCGAGGCCGCCGGCGGGCGTGATGACCGGGATGCCGCGCTTGACCAGCTCATCGACCATGTAGCGGATGAATTGCGGTCCCTGGTTGATCATGTCCTCGTCCATGGTTTCTTCGAGTCCGACCGTCAGCGCTTCCATTTCCCGGACCGACATGCCGCCGTAGGTCAGGAAGCCTTCATAGAGGGGGACCAACCCGCGCATCTTGCGATACATCTCCTCGGTCTTGAGGCAGATGCCGCCGCCCCTGGCGCAGCCGAGCTTGCGGGCGGAAAAGTAGAGGATGTCGCACAGCGCCGCCATCCGGTGGGTGATCTCCCGGATGCTCAGATTCTTGCAGCTTGGCTCGCGCTCCTTGATGAAATACAGATTGTCGGCCAACAGGCTGGCGTCCAGTACCAACAGCAGGCCGTACCGGTCGCACGCTTGGCGGATGTCGGTGAGATTTTGCAAGGAAAACGGCTGGCCGCCGATCAAGTTGGTGCCGGCTTCCATCCGGACGAAGGCGATTTTGTCGCGGCCGTGTTTTTCGACGAGAGCCGTCAGTTTGCCGGTATCCATATTGCCCTTGAACGGGTGCTCGCTGGTGACTTCAAGACCGGCGTCGGCGATGATTTCCTCGACGGTTCCACCGTTTAGGGTGATGTGCGCCTTGGTGGTGGTGAAATGGTAATTCATGGGCACGATCGTGCCCGGCTTGACCAGAATCTGGGACAGGATATTTTCGGCGGCGCGGCCTTGGTGGGTCGGCAGGAAATAATGGAGGCCGAAAATCTCCCGCAATTTGGTTTCGAGCCGGTTGTAGGTTTCGCTGCCGGCGTAGCTGTCGTCCGCCACCAGCATGGCCGCCTGCTGCTGGTCGCTCATGGCGTTAACGCCGCTGTCGGTCAGCATGTCCATGAACACGTCCCGGTTTTGCAGCAGGAAGGTGTTGTTGCCGGCTTCGCTGATCGCTTTCAGCCGGTAGTCCACCGGCGGTAGGTTCAATTTCTGGACGATACGCACCTTGTGCATTTCCAGAGGGATTTGCTCGCCGCTGAAAAATTTTACAGTTGACATGGGGGCCTTTGAATCCTGTTTATTTTGGGTTTGAGAGGTGAGGTGGTTGAGGGTGTATTCGTCGCCAAAATGAAAAAGGCTTACGTCGCCGCAAGCCTTTATTGTTACTGGTGCCGGAAAGAGGATTCGAACCTCCGACCTACTAATTACGAATCAGTTGCTCTACCGACTGAGCTATTCCGGCGAGAATAATAAGATCGACAAATCTAACGAGTTCGAGGCTCAAATTCAAGTAAGGAATGTCCGCCGTCGGGCGAGCGGCGAGATCGGCTGCTGGGGCGGCAGCTATATCACAGATTCTGTTGAAGTCGTAGCGTCAGATAATCGCCGAGCAGCGCTTGCAAGTCGGTGTAAAAACGCCGGGCGGCGGCGGGGGTCAGCCGGTGCTGGGCGTTGAGCAGCGCGCCGTAATACAAGCCGGTCAGGAGCGGGCGATAGTGAAGCGCGCCAGGTTCGGCCAGTTCCCCCAAGCGTTGCACCAGCGGATGCGCTGCGTTCAGAAACAAATCTAGCGGTTGCTGGCGCAGCCGGTCGCGCACCTCGCCGGCCAGTTCCGCCAATCCCTCCAGCAGAAACGGCTTTGCCAGCGTCCGTTCCATCTCGTCGAAAGCGGAGATGCGCTGACCGGCCAGCAAGACCGCGCTCAAATCTTTCGGTTGGAAGCGGCGGACTTGGGTCTTGACCTGTACCTCCTGCTCCGCCAGCGCCCGATCCAGCGCCCGTTCTAGCCGGGCGTAGGCGGCGTGTTCGGCAGCGTCCAGCGCTTGATAGAGCGCAGGATCGTCCAGTCGATCCAGCGCTCTGAGTTCCACCGTCTCCGAATGCCGGCTGGCGTAACGGTGCAACAGCGTTTCGTCGAAGGGGCGACCGGCGTTGATCGCCAGCAGGTCGCGCGCCTGACAGAGCGTGTAGAACTGGTTGGCGTCGGCTTCATGGGTGAAGAAATACAGCGGTCGCTTGCCGTCGCTGGACGGTTGACGGTTGAGATAATCGGGTAGGGTCAACTGGCCTTGATGGGTTTCGAACGGCAAGTGCTCCAACACCGCCGCGCCGAATTCGGGATGTCGCGCCGCCATGCCCTTGATGGCGTCGTGTTGCCAGTCGCACAGTTGCAGGAAACGCGGTCGGTCGTGGGTGGCCAGGTCGAGCAGGGCGGCGACAATGCATTCGCCCAGCGCCTCGCGCAGGGCGTCGTAGGTCTGGTCGCGCAAGACGTTATCGCGGGCGGCGGTCGGCTGGAGGTCCGGGCAATCCACCACGCCGCGCGCGAACCGCGCCCATTCGGGCAATAGCTCGCCATCGTTCGAACGGATGCACATGCGCGCCTGAAACAGATCGACCGTCCCGCTGAATCCGCCGGTTGGCGTGTAGCGGGCGGGAATGTAGAGACCACCCGATGCGCGCGGTTGCGATAATTCGACTGGAATGACCACCAGCGGTGGATCGGCGTAGCGTTGGCCGAGGAACGCGGTCAGCAGCCGCTCCCGCTCGATAGGATCGCGCCAGCCCGGTTCGTGCCAAGGCGCGTTGACGGCGTTGATCGGTCTAAAGCCGTTGAGCAAAATCGGGTAGGGCAGAAAATCGGCGTAGCGGCGGACGGTTTGCTGGAGCAGGCGGCCGTCGAGAAAGGCGCTCCGATCCGGGGCCAGCGTGATGTTGACCTGGGTGCCGGGCGGTCGGCTGTCCGCCGGCAAAGCGTCCAGCTCGTAATCCTCGCCGCCGTGGTTGATCCAGCGCCAGGCGTGGGTCGCGCCCGCCTTGCGGGTTTGGACCTCGATCCGCTCCGCCACCACGAACGCCGACAGCAGGCCGATGCCGAACTGGCCGATGGTGGCGACGGCCACATCCCGCGCCGCCAGTTGGCGGGTTTGGTTGCCGGTGCCGGTGCTGCCGATGACGCTTAAAAAGTCCTCGATGTCCCGCCGGTCCATGCCGAGGCCGTTGTCGCTGAAGCTCAATTGGCGGCTCCGTTCGTCCGCGTCGATGCGGATTTCGCCCGGCGGCTCCGGTCGGTCGGTTTGCCGCAGTTGAATGCTGTCGTGGGCGTTCTGCAACAGTTCGCGGACGAACACGTCCGGCTCCGGGTACAGGCTCTTGGCCAGCAGTCGGACCAGTCCTTGAAAGCTGGTGCGCATCTTGGGCATAAAAGTGGTTTTTTCCTGGCTTGAGTTATGATGTGAAAGATGAGAAACGGTATACGATCAGAGGTCAATACGGAGTATGTGACCATGCGGCAACCGCTGAAGATCAAGTGCTGGAATTGCGAAAATGTGTTCACGATAAGCGCTGAGCTTTCTCGGAAGCCTGATTTGCTGGTGGAAACGGAAGTACCTTGTCCTTTCTGTGAGGCTGCTAATCAAATCAGCATTGATACCGATCAAGTCAAATCTGGCGTCTCTTATCGAGATGGCCAATCTTCGGAAGCGATTGATTTTTCTCGGCCAGGAGTATTGCTTGATCGGATTTTTAAAGGTGTGCCGCCACCGCCGCCGTCAAGCGGTCAAAGTTATTATCCGCCTCGCCCGATTCCAGATCCGTCGCCCGAACCGACGCCGCCGGACAAGGAGCGCTCAAAATGACAGATACGCGCCATAAGTTGCGATTTTCCGCTCGCATGAATATCGCTTACCACGAGGGTTTAGAGCGGTTCTACGGCCAGTGGTTGGGTTGGTCGGCGTTTGTGTCGCTGCTTTTGTCCAGCGCCGCGTTCGCCGCGCTCAGCAATTTGGTTCCGGCGGGCTTGCAACCTTTCCGCGAATGGTTGTTGGCCGCTTTGGCGTTGATCGTGACCGCGCTGAACGGTGGCGTGCTGGCGTTTGGGATGCGCGGCAAGTTCATTACTCACGCGGAACTGAAACGTAAATGGATCGACTTTTTGAGTCAGGTGGAAACCGTTCAGGAAGCGGAGTTGATTGCGCTGGAGCGGAGATTTCACGAGTTAAACGCTCAAGAGCCCGCTTCCGATCCCCGTCGTTTGAATCGGGCCTATGTGAGCGCCTGCGATATGCTGGGGGTTAAACCCGTCTGATCTCGGATCGATGATTCGGCGTTATGTGAGGGATTCCACATGCCAGCCCAAGTTCATGCCCCGCTGATTTTGAATCCGTCGGCGGATTTGCCCGGTCGTTTTCCGCATTTGTTCCGTCTGGCGCAGGATCTGTCGCTGAGCTACGTCTATCGGCGTGTGGTCGCGGAACAGGATTTGAGGATTGTGGGCGGCGCTGTGGCGAACGCTGGGCGTGGATCGAGCGTTGGACGAGGCGCGCCAGGCTGCCGGCACGCGAATCGTGCCGCTGGTTATCGAAAGCGCCGATCCGGCCATTCAAGTGTTGCCGTGGGAATGCCTGCATCATCCCGAACACGGCTTTTTAGCCAAACATCCGGGTTTTACGCTGGCCCGCCGTTTGTCCGCCCCCGCTGCGGATGGTGGTGAACGGCCCAAAGGCCCGTTGAAAGTCTTGTTGTTCACCGCCTTGCCCGACGACTTGGATCAGGAAAAGGAGCGGTTGGACACGGAAAGCGAGCAGGCGAACGTGCTGGAAGCGCTGGACCCGCTGATCCATCAGGGATGGGTGCAATTGACCACGCCCGACGATGGCCGCTTTGACCATTTTCGGGAACTGCTTGGAAAGCAAGAATTTCATCTGGTGTTTCTGAGCGGTCACGGTCGGTTCAACGCCGATAAGAATTTAGGATCGGTCGGGGCGTGGTTTCTGTTCGAGGGCGCGGACGGCCGAAGCGAGCCGGTGGAAGGCGAGAAATTGGCCCAAGCCTTCATGGGAACGGCGGTGCGGGCGGTGGTGCTGTCGGCCTGTCAGTCGGGCAAGGCGGCATCCGCCGATCTCGGCGCGAGCTTAGCGGCGCGCTTGCTGCAAGCCGGGTTACCGCATGTGATCGGAATGCGGGAATCGATTCTGGATGCGGCGGGCATCCACTTCGCTCATGCCTTTTGTAAGGCGTTGGGTCGGCAAGAGCGTTTGGATGTCGCCTTGCAAGTCGCGCGGGCCGCGATCGCCGAGTCGCCGGTGCTGGACGGGCCGCGCCGGGATGTGGCGGGCGGCGCGGAGCGGAGTCAGGGCCAGTGGTGTTTGCCCTTGCTGTACAGCCGCGACCCGGCGCAAGCCTTGATCGACTGGCAATTTCAGCCGCAGCCGCCGCAAACGCCGTTGGAACGCTATCACGAAATCGCCGGGATGCCGTTGCCCGCCACTTTCATCGGGCGGCGGCGGGAGTTGCGCGAACTGGGGCAACTTGTTTACAGCGACAGTCCGGGGCATTGCTTGCTTACCGGAGCAGGCGGGCAGGGTAAGACCAGCTTGGCGGGGCGCTTGGCGCAACGGCTGGAGGCGCGCGGTTGGCTGGTGCGGACCTATACGGCGCGGCGGGAGAGCAGTTGGGGTGATTTCGTCAACGAGCTGTTGTTCTGTTTGCAGAAACCGCTTTCCGAACAAGTCGATCATGCGTTGCTGCGCTGTCGGACGGAACTCGATAAGGCGCGGCTGATCGTCCGAGCCTTGTTGCAACAGACCGGCGACAAGCTGGCGCTGGTGTTCGACAATCTGGAAACCGTGCAAGACCCGGCTACGGGGTACGTCAGCGACGAGGCGGTGGCCGCCTGGCTGGAAGCCTGCGAGCCTACGGGTTCCGACCCCGTACCGGTGGTGCTGGTTACGTCGCGCTGGGCGATTCCCGGTTGGGAGGGAGATCGGCGCGTGCTACGGCCACTTGGACAGCCTCTGTATGGCGATTTTCTACGTTATCACCAGCAGTTAGGCGGAGCGCCGTGGGGCGTGGAGCGGTTGCGGCATCTGTATGAGGCGCTGGACAGAAATTTTAAGGGCTTGGAATTTTTCCATGCCTTGAGTCAAGTCGCCGGAGACGACGAGGCGTTTCTTCAGCAGTTGGAGCAGTCCAGGAAGGAGCTGCAACTCTACATGGCAGTGGAAAAGCTGGTCGGTTATCTGCAACCGGACGAGCGGGAATTGCTGAATCGGATGCGCGTTTATCGGGCGCTGACCTTCGCAGATGGGGTGCGCATCATCGCTCAGGATTTGGGCGAACCAAAGCGATTGTTGCAACGGCCGGTCGGGTTGTCACTGGTGGAAGTGGAGATAGAGCCGATATTTTATTTGCCGCGTTACCGCTTATCGCCACTGGTGGCGGACTGGTTACGGCAGCACGAGCCGGAACCGATAAGAGAAATTCGACAGTGCGCGGCGCGTTATCAGCGTTGGGTGTTCAATAATCTGCTACCTACCTTGGGGCAGGCGCTCATCGCCCATGAAGCCTTGCGGTGGAGCAAGATGGATGAGGAAGCAGCTTGGGTTGCCTTAAATCATATTGTTCCTCACTTTTATCGCATAGGGTTGATTCGTATATTGCTTAAAGAATGGTTGCCGACATTGCGGGAAACCCATAATCAAGAATTGCGAATAGATGCTCTCGGGTGCTCCAGCACCTTTTGTTTTCTGCTAGGTCAATTCGCTGAAGCTAAACAATTTTTGGAAGATTCTCTATTGATTTGTCAAGCTACTACCAACAGGGCCAGGAAAGGATTGACTCTAAATAGCCTGTAAGCGGTAATTAAACCCCATCTATTAATATCGGTTAAAGGACAAAACTATACAGGGGGTATTCTTTGAGAGGCACAAGCGCTGCATAGGGGCGTTGGTGGACGTTGGGTTTCAGTGCGGGGTTGCGTTGGCTAACTGCAAAGTCGACAGCGAGAGCTTTTTAACCAGCCGTGTGGGAGGTTGGCGGCCTCCTGTAAGGAGGGGTTTCGCGCCGTGGGAACGAGAAATAATCAATTCAGCTTGGCCCCTTAGATTATTTATTCACTGAAAATCCCAAAGGGCTAATCAAACCAACGTGAACACAAGCGTCATCATAGCAAGCAGTATCGTGCCAATCAGAAGTGTGGCAATCGCTAGTAAGGTGCTTTGTATTGTACCCTTGTCAGCAAATTGGCGAAAATAGAGCAACTCAGCGATCTAGTGTAGATCTCGGTGGTCGCCGTATCATTAAAAAAAAAAGAAATCAGACATGGGAGCACAGATCGT
>DPWB01000362.1 GCA_003527885.1 Candidatus Competibacteraceae bacterium | reverse complement strand
TGCATCATTCGGACTTTTTTTTTTTCAAGCAGAAGACGGCATACGAGATCTAGTACGGTCTCGTGGGCTCGGAGATGTGTATAAGAGACAGCCAGAAAAAAAAGGTGATGGTGGTCAGTTGCGACGTGTACCGGCCCGCCGCCATTGAGCAGTTGCGCAAGCTGGCCGGCGAGGTCGGCGCCGAGTTTTTCCCCAGTGAAGTTGGTCAGTTGCCGGAAACCATCGCCCGCCAGGCGCTGGAGCATGCCCGGCTGCACGCCGTCGAGGGGTTGATCGTGGGCACCGCCGGTCGGCTGCATATCGACGAGGCGATGATGGCGGAGATTCAACAGCTTCATGCGGCGCTGGATCCGATTGAGACGCTGTTTGTGGTGGACAGCATGACCGGCCAGGATGCGGCCAACACCGCTCAGGCGTTTAACGCTGCGTTGCCGCTGACCGGGGTGGTGCTGACCAAGACCGACGGCGACGCGCGCGGCGGCGCGGCCTTGTCGATCCGCCAGATCACCGGTAAACCGATCAAGTTCCTCGGTGTCGGGGAAAAGACCGCCGCGTTGGAACCGTTCTATCCCGAACGGGTAGCGTCGCGGATTCTTGGCAAGGGCGACGTGCTGAGCTTGGTCGAAGAGATGGAGCAAAAAGTCGATAAGGAGAAGGCGCTCAAGCTGGCGCAAAAGGTTCAGAAGGGCAAAGGTTTCGATCTGGAGGATTTCCGCGAGCAGATGGAGCAGATGCTGAAGATGGGCGGCATCGCCAGCTTGCTGGACAAGATGCCCGGTTTCAACGCCGCCCCGGCCGCGCTCAAGGATCAGGCCGCCGACAAGGAAGTCAAACGCTTGGTGGCGATCATCAATTCCATGACCCGGCAGGAGCGCCGCTTCCCGGATATCATCAAAGGTTCGCGCAAGCGCCGGATCGCCGCCGGCTCCGGCAACCAGATTCAGGATGTCAACCGGCTGCTCAAGCAGTTCGATCAGGCGCAGAAGATGATGAAGAAGATGAAAGGCGGCGGCTTGATGAAAATGCTGCGCGGCTTGCAGGGCAAGCTGCCGATGGGTAGCTTGCCGCCGCTAAAGCCCTAGCGGCCATCCTGGAGCTTTAGCCGGCAGTTTCAAAGTAACGCAAGTTACGTTACTATCTCACGCTTCATCCGGCTGCCCGAGCGGGCGGCCTTTTCGTATCGGAATTCGCAAGAGGTATCAGCCAGCGCATGGTTACCATCCGCCTGTCTCGCGGCGGCGCCAAGAAGCGCCCCTTCTACACCGTGGTCGTGACCGACAGCCGCAACCGGCGCGACGGTCGCTATATCGAACGCCTGGGATTTTTCAACCCCATCGCCAGCGGTCAGGATGTCAGGCTGAGCCTGAATCAGGAGCGCGTGCAGTACTGGCTGGGTAACGGCGCGCAGCCCTCCGAGCGGGTCGTCAGCCTGATCGCGGAAGCCCGCCAGCAGCCGGCGCCCTGACGGCACCCTGTCGGAGCCGGCTCCACCGCGATGTCGGATTGGGTGGTTTTAGGTCGGGTGTCCGGCCTGTTTGGCGTCCAGGGTTGGGTGCGGGTGTTTTCGCATACCGACCCGCGCGACGGCATCGTTCGCTACAACCCCGTATTTTTACAACAGCAGGGTGAATGGCGGCCGTTCGAGATCGAGGAAGGCCGCGCCCACGGCGCGGGCGTGGTGCTGAAATTTATCGGTTGCGACGACCGGGACCGGGCGACGACGCTGATTCAAACCGAGATCGCCGTGCGGCGCTCGCAGTTGCCGCCACCGGAGCCGGGCGAGTATTACTGGTCGGATTTGGAAGGCTTGCGGGTGGTGACGCTAGACGGTGTGGAGCTGGGTACGGTGGCTTCCCTGTTCGCCACCGGCGCCAATGATGTGATGGTGGTGCGCGGCGACCGGGAGCGCTTGGTCCCCTTCATCCGAGGTACGGTGATCGCCGAAATCGATCTGGCCCAGCGCTTGCTGCGAGTGGATTGGGACCCGGATTTTTGAGGGTGTTTTCAGCCTGATCCTGTCCCGCGAGGAGCCAGGACGTAGCGAGGAACGCCGCCGTGCGCGTGGATGTGGTGACGCTGTTTCCCGAAATGGTCGAAACGCTGCTCCGTTTTGGAGTCACCGGTCGGGCCGTCGAGCGTGGCTTGTTGGCGGTGGCGACCTGGGACCCGCGCGATGATGCGCACGACCGCCACCGTACGGTGGACGACCGGCCCTACGGCGGCGGGCCGGGGATGGTGATGAAGGTTCAGCCGCTGCGCGATACCCTGCGGCGGGCGCGACAAGCGACAGGGCCGCGCGGCAGGACGATTTATTTGAGCCCACAAGGTCGTCCGCTCAATCAGGACGGCGTGCGGAAACTGGCCGAAGAAAGGCGGCTGATCCTGTTGGCCGGGCGTTACGAGGGCATCGACGAGCGCCTGATCGAAGCCGAAGTGGATGAAGAATGGTCCATCGGCGATTACGTGTTGAGCGGGGGCGAGCTGGCGGCGCTGGTGCTGATCGACGCGCTGGCCCGGTTGTTGCCGGGGGCGCTGAACGACAGCGAGTCGGCCGAGCAGGACTCGTTCATGGATGGGTTGTTGGACTGTCCGCACTACACCCGCCCGGAGGCCATCGACGGGCGGCGGGTGCCGGCCGTGCTGTTGGGCGGCGATCATGCCGCCATCGCCCGCTGGCGGCGGCGCGAGGCGCTGGGACGGACTTGGTTGCGGCGACCGGAACTATTGGTTTTGCGGGCGCTGGATGCGGACGACCAAGCACTATTAGACGATTTTATTTGCAACTACCGAGAGAAAACGGAGAACGCCGGTCTGGCCGGGGATCTCACGGAGCAACGTGGAGCGTAGTGTCATGAGCAAACTGGTTGAAGCCTTTGAAAAAGAACAGATGAACCGTGAAATCCCGGACTTTGGTCCCGGCGATACCGTGGTGGTGCGGGTCAAGGTCAAGGAAGGCAACCGCGAGCGCTTGCAGGCGTTCGAGGGCATCGTGATCGCCAAGCGCAACCGGGGGTTGAACTCGGCCTTTACCGTGCGCAAGATTTCTCACGGCGAAGGGGTGGAGCGGGTGTTCCAGTCCTACAGCCCGGCCATCGCCGATATCACCGTTAAGCGGCGGGGCGACGTGCGCCGCGCCAAGCTGTACTATCTGCGTGGTTTGGAAGGCAAGGCGGCCCGCATCAAGGAAAAGCTTTCCTGATCCGGTTGCCGGGCCGACCAGCGGGGCGATCCTTCCAGGTCGCCCTTTTGCGTTTTGTAGCCGGAGAAAACCACGATGCGCGATGAATGGTCTGCTTGGCTCGATCCCGTGCGGGCGTTGGCGGCGCAAGCCAGCGAGCGGATTCTGGAGATTTACGCGACCGCTTTTGAGGTGACCGCCAAGGACGACAACAGCCCGCTGACCGCCGCCGACTTGGCCGCACATCGCGTCATCGCCACCGGCTTGCAAAAGTTGACGCCCGGTATTCCGGTGTTGTCCGAAGAATCGGCGGCTGTGCCTTTTTCCGAACGCTCGAACTGGCGGCGCTACTGGTTGGTGGACCCGTTGGATGGCACCAAGGAATTCGTCCAGCGTAACGGCCAATTCACCGTCAACATCGCTTTTATCGAGGGGCACGAACCGGTGTTCGGGGTTGTTCGAGTGCCGGTGACCGGGGCGTGTTATTTCGCCGCTCGCGGTCATGGCGCGTTCCGTGAAAAACCGGGCCAGCCGCCGCAGCCGATCAGCGTCAGGCCGTTGCGGGCGGGCGAACCGGTGCGGGTAGTCGGGAGCAAGTCGCACGGCGGGCCGAAGCTGCAACAGTTCGCCGCCAAGCTGGGGGCGTATGAACTGGTCACCATCGGCAGTTCGCTCAAGTTCTGTCAGGTGGCGGACGGATCGGCGGACGTGTACCCGCGTTTCGGTCCGACCTCGGAATGGGACACCGCCGCCGCACAGGCTATCGTCGAAGTCGCGGGTGGTCGAGTGGCGTCGGCGGAGACTGGTGAACCGCTGCGCTATAACACCCATGAATCGTTGTTGAACCCGTATTTCATCGTTTACGGCGACGCCAGCCGCGACTGGTTGAGCTACGTTCCGCGCGGAGGTTGAGCATGAGCGGGAGCGCTGGTTATCAGGCGATCATTGCCACGCCGCTGGGCTGCATCGGTATTCGCATGAGCGATAAGGCGGTGAGCGCGCTGGATTATCTGCCGGCTGACACCGCCGAACAGCCACCGGTGGATGCGGCGACCGAAGCCGTGGTAGCCCAGTTGATCACCTATTTTCACGGTGCGCTCGCCTCGTTCAATGTACCGCTGGCCCCGGCCGGGACAGCGTTTCAACAGCGAGTGTGGGAGGGACTAAAAGCGATTCCCGCAGGTTCCGTGCTCAGCTATGGCGAACTGGCGCGGCAACTCGGTACTGGCCCCCGCGCTATCGGTGGCGCTTGTCGGAGCAATCCGATACCGGTTCTGATTCCCTGCCATCGGGTGGTGGGTCGGCAGGGTTTGGGCGGTTATGCGGGTGAGGTGGCAGGTGATTCGCTGGCGATCAAGCGCTGGCTGTTGCGGCATGAAGGCTTGGCGGTCGAGTAGAGCATGGCTGTCCGTTCACTCCGGCGTTTCTTCGGACAAACCGCAAGGTTCGTCGGGATTTTCTGGCAGCGCCCCATC
>DPWB01000011.1 GCA_003527885.1 Candidatus Competibacteraceae bacterium | reverse complement strand
GCCGTCGTGTTGGCGGTGGTGGTGTCCAGGTTGCGGGCGGCGGCGTGGGTGATGGCGATTTCGCGGCCGGCGCGGCGGCTGATTTCCCCGGCGTTGCGGGCCAGCACGCGGGTGACGCCGCCGCCGACCGTACCCAGGCCGAGGATGCCGATCTTGACGGGAGGGTAGGCGCTCATCCGCTTGCTCCGGCCGCTTGCACCGCGGGTGCGGCCCGCGGGTTCCGGGCCTCTTGGCGGACCATCTCGCGGATGCCGCGCAAGGCTTGGCGGGTGCGGTGTTCGTTTTCGATCAGCCCGAAGCGAACGTGGTCATCACCGTACTCACCGAAGCCGATGCCGGGCGCGACCGCCACTTTCGCCTCGGCCAACAGTTTTTTGCAGAACTCCAACGAACCGAGCGGGCGGTACTGTTCGGGGATCGGCGCCCACACGAACATGGTGGCTTTGGGTTTTTCCACCACCCAGCCGAGCGCGTTCAGGCCGTCGCAGAGCACGTCGCGCCGCCGTCGGTACGTGTCGCGGATTTCGGTGACGCATTCTTGTGGGCCTTCCAGCGCGGCGATGGCGGCGACTTGAATCGGCGTGAACATGCCGTAGTCGAGATAGGATTTCATCCGGGCCAGCGCCGCGATCAACACCGGGTTGCCGCACATGAAACCGACCCGCCAACCGGGCATATTGTAGCTTTTAGACAAGGTGAAGGATTCGACCGCGATGTCCTTGGCGCCGGGTACTTGCAGGATTGAGGGCGCGACGTAGCCGTCGAACACCAGGTCGGCGTAAGCGAGATCCTGGATGACCCAGATTCCGTGCTCGCGGGCGACAGCGATCACTTTCTCGAAGAAATCCAGCCCGACGCATTGGGCGGTGGGGTTGGCCGGAAAATTGAGCACCAGCATCTTCGGCTGCGGCCAGGAATCCTTGATCGCTTTTTCCAGCTCGGCGAAGAAGTCCACGCCCGGCACCAGCGGCACGTGGCGGATGTCGGCGCCGGCGATGACGAAGCCGTAAGGGTGGATCGGATAGGCGGGGTTTGGCACCAGCACGGCGTCGCCCGGACCCAGCGTCGCCAGCGCCAGATGGGCCAACCCTTCCTTGGAGCCGATGGTGACGATGGCTTCGGATTCCGGGTCCAGCGCGACGGCGTAGCGGTTCTGGTACCAGTTGCAGATCGCCCGGCGCAGGCGCGGGATGCCGCGCGAGACCGAATAGCGGTGGGTGTCACCGCGCCGGGCGGTTTCCACCAGCTTGTCCACGATGTGTTTGGGGGTCGGCTGGTCGGGGGTGCCCATGCCGAAATCGATGATGTCCTCGCCTCGGGCGCGGGCCTTGGCCTTCAACTCGTTGACGATGTTGAAGACGTAGGGCGGCAGACGTTTGATACGTTGAAAATCGGCGTTCAAGATGGCGTTACCGAAAGCTGGGGTCGCGAAGGTCTCTGCCCAGGTGAGACATACCGGGGCTGGAGGCCGACTGGCAAGACCGGTGGGAAAGCAAATATTGCCAGTTGAACCCAACAGTCTACTGGTGGGAGTGGGGCGGTTCAATCGAAAATCAGATTATTTTCCGGCTTCATCGTTGGCGGGTTGCGTCCTGGCCGCGAGCGCGTGAAACCTCTTCTCAGCCCATTCGGCCGGCAGGCCCTGGGGGACTTTTTGGGTTGCTATCCCGCCTGTCGAGCGGTGCTGGCGCTCGGTTCGTTAGGGGCTCAACGCTGCCAATCGTTCGACGAAGCGGGGTTTGATGATGCCATCGTGAGTTGCCGAGGGATCGAAAACGAGGTGCGCTTGGGTCAGGTTACGCCGCTTCGCCAGCTTGTCGAGGTTGCTGGAACGGGTCGCGGTGCCGCCGCCGCGCTGGCCAGACGCACAATACAGAAAAAACCCCACACTGCTGTTATCGCGTAGCCAGTTCGCCCAGAGCATCTCCCGATGTGCTTTGTTCTTGCTCTCCCAAGCGGTCCATGTTGGCTGTGGCGCTTTGGGCTCCGGCGCGGGTGTCGGTGTCGATAGAGGGCCATTGGCTTGGCCATACAAGCAATCGAACCCCCAGCATTCCACGATCTTGTCGGCGTATTTATCCGCGCCTCGGGTGCGCGCCAGGGCGAGCATGACCTTGCCGCCGCCGGAGTGAGCCGCCAATACTAGTGTGCCAACCTTATCCGAGGTGTCGAATTCGGGGATCGGCGGGTTGGGTTTTTGTTTTTGCAGTTCCGCCGATACTAGGGGTAAATACCATTGCAAGGCGTTTTTGGGGATAGTGTCTGCCTCGTCGCCACCCAAATTACCGCCCTGCGCGCCGTTGGAAAGAGTCGGAGCGATCAAAATAACGTGTTTGACGGGATTTGGACTGTCCAAAACGGTCTGCAAGTCGTGATCGGGCTGCTGGAAGTAATCTCGGATAGAGGCTTGTCCGGTGCCGTGCAGGAACAGGATGATGTTGGCTTTGTCTCCAGCTTTAAAACCGTTGGGGACACAGGCCGCCGTCAGCGGCTTTGCACCGTTTTTCAGATCGATATTATCCAAGTAATACTCGGTTGCCATGCTGGGTTCCTCTGGGTGGAGAACGTATGGCGTAGGCTCGGCTCAAGCAATGGCTCGGCTCCATCGGGTTTAAGCAAAGCCCGTTCCAGCGATGGAACGGGCGGCTGTTGGATGAGATTCGGAACAAGGCCGGAGGGGTAAATTTAGTGCGCCTTGAGGTTAGGCTGCTGGATTTAGGCCAAATACATTCGCTCCAGAGCCCCGCGCGAAACGTTGCCTTTACCGTCCTCCGCCTCGATGTAATAGCGCACGTCGCCCGCGCCGACCGGTAACTGGGCGGTAAAGTAATGGGCGGTGACGGCCGCGCCGGTTTGCGACGGATAGGGACCGTGATCGCTCATTTCAATGCGGGTTTCGCCGGAGGCCGCGCGCAAGACCAGCGTCACCCGTTTCAGGCCGGTGATGTCGTAGACGAAGGTGTGCACCGTGCCTTCGCGTGGCGCATCGAGCAGGCAGCCTTGGCCCCAGCGCTTGCCGCCCGGATTTTCCGGCGTGACCCACGGCGCGAAGATGGTGGGGCCAGTGCGGTCCTGGCCGGAGGAGAGCAGGGCGTCCACCTCGCTTTTCACTCTGCCGTAGCCGGCGTTGGCGGCATCGGTGACCTGCTGATCCCAGATGTGCTGGCCGGTCCAATACCAGTAGCAACTGGTTTCGGCGGTCAGCAGCAGCCGGGTCACATCATCCAGCCACGGCTTGCCGGGATAGGCGTCTTCCATCGTGTGCACCACGTTCTGAAACGCGGTCAGCACCGCCCAGGAGTTCAGATCGGGCGAATAGGGCTGGTCGTAACGGCTGAACCACTTCATGAACTGCGGGTCGCCGTTGTCCGCGCCGCTCCAGGAGCCGGGTTCGACGTGCGCCGCTTGGCTGGGATCGGGCGGGAAGCGGTCCAGGTAGTCGTGCACCGTGGTCAGCTCGAAACGCGGGTCGCCCTGCAACCACTGCACCAGTTGGCCGGTGTTGTGGTTGTAGTAGCTGTCAGCGCCGCCACCGTGGTTGTCGCCGTCGGAATGCAGCAGGAAAAACGGCGGATGTCGCGGGTCGAACGCGCCGGTATCGACAATCGAGTTATAAACTTGGCTGAGTACATCGGGATATTGCAAGGCCCCGAAACCGCCGCGCGCGTCTTCGTTGCCGATGTAGCGTTCCGCCGGCACCACGATGATCTGGTGAAGCTTGCCGTCCGGGTCTTCGTAGCGAGCGTATTCCGGCCTGAGCAGGCTGGGGGAAATCTTGGAGCCGGCCCAGATGTTGCGCAGTTGCAGCCAGTCGTTGACCGGCGGGTTGACCTGCTCGGCGGGGTTGGGCGGCAACATGCCTTCGTCGATGCCGGCGTAGGGATAATCGCGGCAGGCCCGGAAGCGGTGGATCGAATCGTAAATCACCGCTTTGACGCCGGCCTGATTCAGCGCCGGAATCATGCGGACATGAAAGGCGGTTTCCGGCGGAAACATCACGCTGGAGGCCTCGATGCCGAAGGCGGCGCGGATGATGCCGCGATGCCATTCCACCTGCTTGACGATGTCTCGATCCGGGATCAGCGCCATCAGCGGATGGAAGAAGCCAAAGGCGCTGAAATCCACCCGCGGGTGACCGAGGGCGGTTTTTTCCTGGGCGACGGCGCGCAGCTCGTTATTCCAGCCGCCGAAACGGCCACCGCACAGCCCTTCGGCGGCGCAGCGGTTGAGCTGTTCGATCAGCGACCCGCTCCAACTGGTCGATAAACCGGCGTGGGGCAGGCCGCCCTCGGCGTACTGGCGCACGGCGGTCGGGATGAAATGGGTGTAGGGTCCGCCGCGCGCGCCGAAGATCGAATCCTTCTCGCCGTCCCAATACCGCTGGTCGACCGCGTTGTAGTACGGTTGGTGCATGTGCTTGTGGATGCCGAAATACAGCTTGACCGCCGTATCGCCGGAACCGCTTGCGACCCGGATAGCCGGCGCCGGTTTGGCCCCCGGCGCGATGCGCAACTGGCCGAAGCTCTTGATCCAGTCGCCGCCGCCGGCTTGGTTGAGGTCGGCCTTGCGACACCCTTCCGCCTGCACTTTGATCTCGCCCGAGCGCAGCGAGCCGGCGGGGATGCTGACCGTGTAAAGGTATTCGGCCCCGGTTCCGACGCTGGCCTGGATCGCGGCGTCCTTGAACAGGTGCTGGCCGTCTTGCGCGTGCAGGATCAATTGCGGAAAGGGTACTGAGCCGTCGGTGACGAAACTGATGCTGAAAGCCGGATTTTTGCCGGATTCGTCGCATTGCAGTGTCTCGGGCAGGTCGATTCGCAAAATGCGGGTAAATACCTCGGTCATCGAAACTCCTCGCGTGGGTTCGCCATCCCCTTCGCCTTCCGGGGAAAGCGAAGGGGGGGCAGGCTTTTAAAATTATCGCTATCAGTTTAATCCGGCTGGCGGGAATTGCCGCTTTAACGCCAGATAAACCCGGTTGCCGCTGAACGGGTTTTGAGGGAAGCCGCCGCATCCTTTACACTGGATGATGGCGATAATGATAACCACCTGATTGTTTTGGTTTGAGAACCGTTCCGGCTAGGGGGCGATACCGAGCATGGCGAAAGTGATGAAGTTCACCAAGATCGTGGCGACATTGGGGCCGAATTCTCGAAATCCTGAAGTCATCGAAGGCTTGCTGGTGGAAGGCGCCGACGTGATCCGGTTGAATTTTTCTCACGGCACGCACGAGGATCATGCCCTGTCCGTGCGACTGGTGCGGGAGACCGCACAGAAACTGAACCGATACATCGCCATTTTTCAGGATTTGCAGGGGCCGAAAATCCGGCTCGGCCAGTTGGAGGGCGAGTTTCTGGAAGTCGCTACCGGCGAGATACTGGTGCTGACCACCGACGACCTGATCGGCGGCATTCACGGTGGGGTCAAGAAAATCGCCATCGACCATCGCAGCCTGCACGAAGAGGTCAAACCCGGTGACCGCATCTTGATCGACGACGGGCTGTTCGAGCTGACCGTCGAGCGGATCGAAGGCCACGAGCTCTTGACCCGAGTGGTCAACGGTGGCCGGCTGAAACCGCGCAAGGGCGTCAACCTGCCCAACGTCAAGCTGAAGATTTCGGCCATCACCGACAAGGATCGGGCCGATTTACAGTTCGCCTACGAGCACGGCTTGGATTACGTGGCGCTGTCGTTCGTGCGGGACGCCGAGGATGTCAAGGAACTGATCGATTTCATGTTGAGCACTTACGGCCGCAAGATTCCGATCATCGCCAAGATCGAGAAGCCCGAGGCCTTCAAGCATATTGATGGCATCATCGCCGTGGCTGACGCGATCATGGTGGCGCGCGGCGATCTGGGGGTGGAAACCTCGCCGCAGGAGGTGCCGCTGATGCAGAAGACCATCATCCGCTTTTGCAACATCGCCGGAAAACCGGTCATCACCGCCACGCAAATGCTGGAGTCCATGATCAACAATCCCCGGCCGACCCGCGCCGAGGCCAACGACGTGGCCAACGCGATCCTGGATGGCACCGATGCGGTGATGCTGTCGGCGGAAACCGCCGCCGGCCAGTATCCGGTCGCGGCGGTGCGGATGATGAAGAACATCGCTCTGAGCGTCGAAGGCAGCGATATTTTCAAGGCGCTGATGCACAAGAGCGTGCTGACGCAGGAGGAGCTGCTGGCCAAGGCAGGCCAGCGGGTCGAAGACGCCGTGCATTTCGCCACGGTAGATTTGGTGGAAAAAGTGCGCGCCCGCTATCTGGTCGGTTTCACCAACAGCGGTTCCAGCGTCTTGGGCTTGGCCAAATTCCGGCCGGTGGCGCCATTGATCGCTTTCAGCTCGAAGCTCGGCACCCTGCGCAAGCTGGCGCTGATTTGGGGGGTGACGCCCTTACAGCTGGGGGCCGTCGTCAGTTCGGTGGACGATTTGCTCAGCGCCGCCACCGAATTTCTGCTCAACAAGAGCATGGTGCGTGAGGGCGAGATCGTGGTGTTCAGCGCCGGCGTTCCGGTCGGCGTGTCCGGTGGCACCAACATGATCAAGGTGGTGAGGGTCGGACAGGGCGGCTGACGCTCGGCGGCATCCACGGCGGTGGCAGGCCCCAAGGCCTCGCCCGGTTGAAAGAGCGATGCGGGGTTGGGTCAAACCCGTCCGCTGGGCGAGTGGGGCAGCGCCACCTCGGCCAGCAAGCCGCCCAGGGTTTCGGAACGGCCCAACCGCAAGGTGCCGCCGTACTGGGCGACGATATCGCTGATGATGGCCAAACCCAGGCCGTAGCCGGCGCGGGACTCGTCGATCCGGGTTCCCCGCTGCCGCAGTAGCTCCAGTTGATCCGGCGGGCAGCCGGGGCCGTCGTCCTCGACTTGCAGCCACAACCCTCCGGCATCGGTGTTCGCGGTCAACAAGACCCGCTGCCGGGCCCATTGACAGGCGTTGTCGAGCAGGTTGCCGAGCAGTTCCAGCAGATCGTCACGGTCGCCGGGAAAGACGCTGTCCGACGGCACCCGCAGTTCGAAATGCAGCGAGCAGTCGCGGTGGATGCGGCGCAACGTGTCGGTCAGATCGATGATCTCTTGGGTGAGCAAGACCCGTTGGCCGGGCGTGCCGCCGCCGGCGATGCGCGCCCGTTTCAATTCCCGTTCGGTCAACCGGCGGATATGCTGGAGCTGTTGGCGCAAATCCAGCCACCAATCCCTGGTATTGTCGGCGGTCGGAGGTTGATCGGTCAGTTGGGTCAGGGCGGTTAGCGGTGTTTTCAACGCGTGAGCCAAGTTACCCAGAGCGTGCCGGGTGCGTCGTTGGCGCTGGTTCATCAGCTCCAGCAAGCGGTTGAGCTCGCCGACGAGCGGACGCACCTCGTCCGGGGCATCGACCGACAGTTGGGAAATTTCGCCCCGCGCCAGGCGGGGCAGCTCGCGGCGGACCTGATCCAAGGGCATCAAGCCCCTGTGCACGATCATTCGCTGGAGCAGGAGCAGCGCGCCAAACAACCCTAATGCGACCAGGCCAAACTGCAACAACAAGCGCTTGAGCCCTTTATCCATCGGCGTGAAATCTTCGGTGACGACGATGGTGACCGGTAAACCCCGGAGCTCAAAAGCGCGGCCGACCAACAGCAACTGCTGGTGCTGCGGTCCCACGGCGAAGGCTCGGGTGGAATGGTTGTGGCTGAGGGTCGGCAGTGCCGGCAGGTCGTCATCCCACAGGGAGCGGGAACGGAGTTCGCCGCTTGCGGTTGCAATTTTGTAGTAATGGCCTGAATAGGGTTGGTGGAACGGGGCGCCTATCCGTTCGGTCGCCAACAAAGGCCGGCCTGCACCGTCAAATTGCAAGGCCGACAGCACGGTGTCCATATCATGTTCCAGCCGGGTGACGACGAAATCCTCGGTGACGCGCCGCAAGGAATAGTAGCCGCCGGCGAGCACCAACAGGGTCAGCGCGGCCAATCCGGCGCTCAAACTGGCGGACAACCGGGTTTGCAGCGAGCTCACGGCGCTTCGGTCCCGAACACGTAGCCCTGGCCCCGTCGCGTGCCGATCGAATCGCGACCGAGCTTGCGCCGTAACCGGTTCACGTAAACTTCCAGGACATTGCTGTCGCGTTCGCTTTCGAAGTCATAAACGTGTTCGGTCAGGCGCGTTTTGGACAACACGCGACCGGGATGCAGCATGAAATAACGCAGGAGACGAAACTCGGTGCCGGTCAGGTCGAACGCTTGGCCGGTGGCCAGCACGAGCACGGTTTGGGTCTCCTCGTTCAATTCGAGGCCGGCGACCCGGAGCGGGCCGTTCGGCCGGGCCGTGCTGCGCCGCAATAGCGCATGGAGCCGGGCGACCAACTCGGCGGTATGAAAGGGCTTGCCCAGATAGTCGTCGGCGCCGGTCTTGAAACCGTCCACTTTTTCGTGCCAGGCATCCCGGGCCGTCAGAATTAATACCGGCACTGGGTTGTCGGCCGCGCGCCAGTGGCTTAATACCTCCAGACCGGGGCGGCCGGGCAGGCCGAGATCCAGCACCACGACGTCATAAGGCTCGGATGAGCCCATAAATTCGGCCTCCACGCCGTCGGCGACCGTATCGACGGCGTACCCGGCCTGCTCCAAGTCGATCCGTAGGCGGCCGGCCAGCGGAGCATCGTCTTCGACCAGTAACAAGCGCATCGCTATTTTTTATCTTCCAAGTGCCACAGCTCGCCGCTCGCGGCGTCATATTCAAATTCGCGCACCACGCCGTCGTCGTCGATAATCTTCAAGTCGTACACATAGCGGTTTCGCTCGAATTCTAGCTCCGCTTCCAACAACTGGCCGCCGGGATAGCGGCGCCGGTGCTTGGCGACGATGGCGTCCAGCGACAAAATGGTTCCGGAGCGATACAACCGGCGGATTTCATTATGGTCGAAGCGGGCCGCCGCCTGACCGGCTCCCAACAGGCCTGCCGCCAGTAGAACGACAAGAACAAAGTATTGCGGGTGATGTATCGACATGTCGAGCACTCCTTGCTGGCGAACCGACAAACAGGGCGAGCGAGAACTAGGTCATAAAGCGCCGCGCTCAGGCCCGTTTGCGGCCGGTGAACATGGCGAGCGCCAAATTTTCGCGGTGCAACAGGCTTTCCCAAATCACGCCCAGAAGATGTCCGGCGACCAACAGCAGGGTGAAGTTGGCAAAAAACTCGTGCACCTCTTCAAGGGTGTGAATGGTGGAATCGCCGGCATCCGCCAGCAGGCCGGCGAGAGGGCCCAGCCCCTTGTCGGCCCCGTACAGCGCCAGCCCGGAAGCCGTGATGACAGTCAGGCTCAAGAGTAAAATGACGATCATCGCGCCGCCGGCGGGATTATGCCCCAGGTGGCGCGGGGCGCGCAGTAGCAGCACCTGCTTGACGTAAGCGAACGTGACCCGAGGGTCGCGCACGAAATCATCGAAACGGGCGTGGCGTGGGCCGACGAAACCCCAGACCAACCGAAACAGC
The DNA here is from genome assembly GCA_003527885.1 of Candidatus Competibacteraceae bacterium. Taxonomy (GTDB): domain Bacteria; phylum Pseudomonadota; class Gammaproteobacteria; order Competibacterales; family Competibacteraceae; genus Competibacter_A. Next base: position 13,741 of record DPWB01000011.1, on the reverse strand, counting down.
AACAATCCGGCGATGGTATAGCCGGCCCAAACATGGACGGATTGCAGCCACGCGCCATCTAGCTGATCCTGGATCGCCTCGAACGGTTCGCCTTCGGTGAGATAAGCGGCGCAGAACGCTGCCACCAGAACCCAGTGAAACAAGCGGACCAGCGGATCCCAAACGACCACTTCAGAGGTATTGGCGGTGTTCATAGTCGGCCTCGGCGTTTTAGCGCCACCTCCCGTTACAGAGGCGGCGGGTCGATCGGTCGGATCGGGGTTTACTTTCCTTCTTCCGCGACGAGCTGTCCGGTCTTGATCTCGTAGTACACCTCCCATTTCTTGCCGTCGTCACCGTCGATTTTCACTTCCCAGGTCTTTTTACCTTTCTTGGTGTCTTCATAAGCTTTGGTGACTTTGCCGGGGTGTGCCTTGAGGGCCATCTCGACCGCCTGTTCCTTGGTGACGGCCGACGCGGTGGTTGCGGCGGCTGGCGCAACCGCTGGTGCGGCGCTGTTGGTTTCAGCGGCTGAAACGAGAGTGCCGGCAGAGGTGACAAGCGCCAGCAGAGCGGAAGCGGCCAACAGGATACGAATGTTCATCATGGATTACTCTTAAGGTGATTTGCGAAACGCAATCGAACGGGTCGGCGGTTTGGGCGGACAGTGGCCAAAACCGCCCAAGCTGCGAGTTCGCAGTGTAGGGCGGCAACCTGAAAGCAACCTGAAAACTCTCCCGCCGCTAAAGCTTCAAGTTGGCAATTCGGAAAGAGCGCTTTAGACTTGAGGGCTCGTTGGCGTGAACCCTACGGCTAAAGCGGAGTTTTATTCAGTGGAAATGAAAAACCTCGACCAACTGCTCCAGTCGATCCGCAGCGATCTTCCCCACGCCAGCAAGGCGGCGGCGGCGATCGACTGCGGGGCCAGCCTGGAGGAAATTTCCGAACTCGCCGAGGAGGAGGGTTTGCACAAGCTCGCCACAGTCTTGTTCGAGGCCGAGCAGGAAGCGCTGCGGAAAGGCCCGCGGACGGGAGACGATGCCGCGGCGACGACCGATGACTTCGTGCGAACCGTTCGGGAGAGCTTGCCCGACGCCAGCCAAACCGCCGCCGCCATCGATCGTGGCGCTTCCTGGGAAGAGATTTCGGAATTGGCCGAGCAGGAAGGGTTGCACCATCTGGCCTCGACACTGTTCGAGGCCGAGCAGGCGCAGTTGCGCAAACCGGCTTGAGCGTGGCCGGGTTTGCCAGCTCCAGCCGGCGTTGACCCGTGGCCGTGCTCCGGGTTTTTCCGAAGTTGGCCGGGACTGCTCCAATCCGCTCGGGGCTTGCCGGCGCATTCCGCCGCCCCGGCCGATACCCGAAATGAAAATCGGCTTGCTCTTCCACAGCCGTCCGGCTGCCGTTCATCCCCGCCGCCTTCCTGCGGTTGCGAGCCGTAAGCTCGCGGGCGGCCCGGTGGCGTGTGTGCGTTTTTCCGACAGTTTCCCCGACCATAATACTAAGTAGGGTATGAAACATTTCGTGAAGGTTCTGCTACAAAATCCCGGGACGGTCTCGCTGGCCTTGTTCACCCGAGAGATCCTGGCCAATCCCAGGGCCATGGGGGCCGCTTGTCCCAGCGCGCCCGCGCTGGCGAGCTACATGGCCGCTCAAGTGCCGTGGGACCGGGAGGGGTTGGTGCTGGAACTGGGCGGCGGAACCGGCGCGGTGACCGCCGCCTTGCTCAAGCGCGGACTGCCGCCGTGGAAGCTGGTGGTCGTCGAGCGGTCGCCGACCCTGGCCCATCACCTGCGCCAGCGCTTTCCCCAACTGCGGATCATTCAAGGCGATGCCGCCCAATTGAGCCAACTGCTGAGCCACGAAAAGACCAAGAGCGTCGGTAGCATCGTGTCCAGCCTGCCGTTGCGGTCGTTGCATCCCGCCACCACCCGCGCCATCAGCCATCAGTTCGAAACCCTGCTCGACTGGGGCGGCTCGCTCGTCCAGTTCACCTACGATCTGCGGGGCACCCGCTCCGGCTTGCTGCCCCGCTTCCGCAAGCTCTCCAGCAAGATCATCTGGAGCAATCTGCCGCCGGCCAGGGTCGAAGTGTTCGAACGGAAAAGCTAGTCAGCGCGAATCGCGCGCCCGTTCGGCGGCCTGTTCGGCCTGGATCGCGGTCAGGGCGATGGTGAAGACGATGTCTTCCACCAGTGCGCCGCGCGACAGATCGTTGACCGGCTTGTTCAGCCCTTGCAGCATCGGGCCGATGCTGATGACATCGGCGCTGCGCTGGACCGCCTTGTAGGTGGTGTTGCCGGTGTTGAGGTCGGGGAAGATGAACACCGTCGCCCGTCCCGCCACCTGGCTGTCTGGAGCCTTGCTCTGCGCCACGGTCTTGATGGTGGCCGCGTCGTATTGCAGCGGGCCGTCGACCAGCAAGTCCGGTCGCCGCTGGCGGGCGAGCCGGGTGGCTCGCTTGACTTTTTCCACGTCGCTGCCGGCGCCCGAGGTGCCGGTGCTGTAGCTCAGCATGGCGACGCGGGGCGTGATGCCGAAAGCTTTGGCGGATTCGGCGCTCTGAATGGCGATATCGGCCAGATCCTCGGCGCTCGGATTGATGTTGATGGCGCAATCGCCATAAACCAGCACTTGCTCCGGCAAGCACATGAAGAAAATCGAGGAGACCAGCCGGGCCTCGGGTGCGGTCTTGATCAGTTGTAGGGCGGGCCGGATGGTGTTGGCGGTGGTGTGCACGGCGCCGGACACCAGGCCGTCGACTTCACCCAGTTGCAGCATCATGGTGCCCAGCACCACCGAATCGTGCAGTTCTTCTTCGGCCAGGCCCGCCGTCAGCCCCTTGGATTGGCGCAGTTCGACCATGGCGTCGATGTAACGGTGGTCGATTTGAGTCGGGTCGATGATCTCGATATCCGGCGGGATGCTCATGCCACGCCGGGCCGCCAGCCGGTGCATCCGCCCGCCGTCGCCCATCAGCACGCAGCGGGCCAGGCCGCGCTGGTGGCAGATGATGGCGGCCTCGATCGTGCGCGGCTCGTTGCCTTCCGGCAGGATGATGCGCTTGTTGGCTTTGCGCGCCCGTTCCACCAGGATATGCTGGAAGGCGGGTGGGCTGAGCCGGCGTTCTTCGATCCGGGTCAGCAACGGTTCCTTCCAGTCGAGGGTGATGTGCGAGGCGACCGCTTCCACGGCCTGTTGCATCCGGTCGCGGTCGTCGAGCGGTACCTCCAGGTTGAGGTGCGGCAGATAGAGCACCGATTGCAGGGTGCTGTAGGGCATGGTCAGCACCGGCAGGCCGACATCGAGCGCCGGGCCGCACAGCTTCCAAACCCGCAGGTCGGGTTTCAGGCCGCCGGCCAGCAAGACGCCGGCGACATGCGTGCCGCTCATGGTCGCCATACAGATGGCCAGCAACAGATCGTCGCGGTCGCCGGGAATGATGACCATGGCGCCGGGCCGCAATTCCTGACAGCTGTTGACCAGGGTCGACGCACCCAGCACGACGTGAGTGACTCGCCGGTTCAACTGCCCTTCGTTGAGAATCTGCGCGCCGATCAGTTGCATGATGTCCCGCACCCGCGGGGCGCTCAGCTCGCGTTGCCAGGGAATGCAGCCCAGCAGCTTGAAGGTTTCGGGCCAGTGGCGGGCGCACTCCGCCCGAAAAGCGGCTTCATGGCCGGGCTCGTGGCCGTTTTCGGCGCGGCTGAAGTCGAAGCGGATGTGGCCGGTTTGATCCACCGGCGCGTCCAACAGGTTGATGATGGCGCCGAGCATTCGCTCGTGGCGGATGCCACCGTAGGCGCGGGCGACCACTTCGACGGTGTCGGCGACCTGACGCGGCGTGTCCCGGCCGGGCGCGGTGACGATGACGATTTTGGCGTCCAAACTTTGTGCCATTTTGGCGTTGAGGCGGGTCCCGTAAGGCTGCTCTTCGGTGTCCATCAAGCCTTCGACGACGACGACGCTGGCGTGGTGAGCCGCCTGCTCGTAGCGGGCGATAACCTCTTCCAGCAGGACGTTTTCCCGGTCGTGGCCGAGCAGGTTTTCCGCATCGTTGACCGGAAGTGGTTCGGGTGGGTTCAAGCTGGTCACCATGCGCGCCAGCCGAGTGGAACGCTCCGGGCCGGTGTCGCTGGCGTGCGGCTGGCTGATGGGCTTGCAGAAGCCCACGGGAATCCCCTCGCGGTCGAGCGCGTGCACGAGGCCGAGAGCGACGGTGGTCAACCCGACCCGTTGCTCGGTGGGGACGACAAGGATGGCGGTGGTCATGGCGGTTCCCTATGAGTATTCTATGCTGCGACGCAATATAGAATATACCTATTGACCCTTGAAAGATACAAAAATTACTAATTTAATAATTAATTTGTATTTTTAAAAAAACTGGTGTAGTGCAGTTGAGCAACTCCAGCGTCACTAATTATTTCCAGATCATCCTTGAGAGCGCCGTTTAAAGCAAACAGCCTTGCTGGATTATTTGTTGGACCCGGCCTTGAAACTCGGGCGATTGAAGCAGCGCCAAGCGTTCTTGATCGCGGCTGAGCGCACCGCTGTTCAGTTGATCCAGCCAATACTGGAAGCCTTGCGGTTCCGCGCCGCGCCGCAGAAAGGCGTAATACAGGTCGGCGACATAATCGCTGTTGTTGCGGTTGCGCTGAACGTATTCCGCGCTGGCAATAAACTGGCGGGAAATGGTATCGACTTCGGCGTTGATCGCCGCCGCCCCCTGACACTGGGCGGCGCGGAACCGCCCCAGCCAGTAATCGAGACCGGCGCTGTCCGGCAAGCGGTTGAGGAAACCGCGATAGAAATCGACGACGGCGTAGACCTCGCTCCGGCTGCCGGTGTTGCCGAGCAGGTTCTGCATGTAGCCGGTGAATTCGGGCGAGAACAGAAAGGCGTACAGCACCAAGCTGCGCGGCATCCCTTGGGCGAGCTGCCCGACCCAGAAGCTCAGACCGCCGCTGTCCGGTTGGCGGTTGAAAAAGGTGCGGTACAAATCGGCCGCGTACTGCTCGTCGCCGGTTTGTTTGGCCAGATACTCGGGACTGCGGAAGAACCAGCCGGCCATCACCCGAAAGGCTTCCTGCACATCGACGCCCGCGATCTGCATTCGCAGCGCTTCGTTCCCCCAGTGCGCTCTGCCGCCCGCGTCTGGGGCACGGCCGAGAATGGCCATATAGTAGTGGTCGATCAAAGTGTTGTAAGCCAACTCCAACGATTCGGAGGCACCCGGACTCGGTGGTGTTTGGCGCGATTTAGCGAAATAATCCTGGGAAACGCCCGTCAGGGTCTGACCGGCGGCAACGGCGGGCGATCCGGGCAGCAAGATGTAATCGGCGGCCGTATAGCCGCCGGGCCGGTTGAAGGACGGGTCGCCGTACTGGTCGGAAGCGCTCCGGGCAACGGGCTGTGGCGCTCCGCCCGACCAGAAATTGTGGTGAAAGCGGAAGCCGCTGACATCGCCGCTCAACCAGGTATGCGGCACGCCGTCAATCTGCACCGAGATATTGTTGGAAAACTCGTTGTCGCTGTGGGTGTCAGGGTCGACCTGCAGGGCGGTCTCGACTTGCGCGTAGAGGGTATTGAAGGCAAACCGCAGGCTTTTTAGCCCGCCGCCGTTCTGGTAGTTCCCATAGCTCAGAGCCGCGCGATTGCCGATGAAAATGTTGTTGATGATGACGTTATTGGCGGCCATGATCGGGGTGGTCCATTCCGGCCAGCTTTCGTTGGCGATCTGAATGCCGGACGCCGGTAACGGCACTTTGCCCGGCGTGTGATAAAAATCGCGGAAGTAGTCGGTTTGGCCGGTCGAGTAGACCAGATTGGCTTCGTGGCGGGTTTCCGCGCCGCCGTCGATGTAGAGATTGACCGAATAATTGTCGTGCACCACGTTACGGGACACCCCGATCCGACGGGATTGCATGACGCTGATGCCTTCGCCGTAATTCTCGTAGACCCGATTACCGTGAACGGAGACATCCTGGCTGTAGAGGATGCCCAGGGCAGGGTGCCAATTGCTGGTCCAGGTCCGCGCCCGGTTTTCTTGCACGTTGTGATAGAGCGTGTTGCCGGTGATCTGGATGTTGCGGACCCCGGTCGTGGTTTGATCGAGCTTGTGGCCGATGAAAATGCCCGATTTCTGGCAACCGTGAACGGTGTTGTTGCGGATCACGACATTTTCGGCGGGCGTGGAATCCGGCCAGATCTGGATGCCGATACCGGTTGAATTCCTGACGGTGAAACCGTCGACAATGACGTGGCTCGCCAGTACGGTGAGCACGGCGGGGCCGGTTGCTGGCAGGCCGGCGCCGTCCAGAATGACCGTCTCATTCGGATAAGGCCGCAGCGTCAGCGGCGCGGCGGCGGCGCCACCCACGCTGACCCATTGCGGAGCGTTCAGCCAGTAGGTCCCGCCGCGCACGTAGACGGTATCGCCGGGGCCGGCATACCCGCTCCAGAAGGCTCGGCTGATGCTCGCGAAAGGCGCGTTGATGGAGCCGCTGGCATTCCAGCTGTCGCTACCGTTCGGGGCGACGAACCAGTCTCTGGCTGCCGCCGCGCCCGAAAACAGCAGGATCAACAATCCCAGCAGGGTGCTCGGTCGGAGAAGGAAGCGGCTCGGCATGGGCGATACCTTACTTATGGGTCGAAACAACTGGATCGGCGCGCGGTACGAGTCATCGGCGGCATGGGTGCGGCGGTGACGCACGTAGCGTCATCGTCTTAAGCATATATCATGCCGATTAGCTGTAAATCGGCTAAAATTATGTAAATGGTACGGCGGTGCATTGGCTCGGGTGTCACGGTCTTTTTCTGGCGCGCAATTGCGCCAATGCGGCGGCGTGCTTGTCCTACCTTACAAGATGACCGAACTCATAAAACGGCTATTGGACCCCCTGTAACGGAGGGCTTGTCGTGACGACGGACGCCCGAGACATTGTGACGGTGCAACAGGAGCGCGTCGTGTTGGCGCGCATCCACCGGCCCGCCAAGAAGAACGCCCTGACCCGCGCCATGTATGCGGCGTTGACGGCGGTTCTGGATGAGGCTGGCCGCGATCCGGCGACCCATGTGGTGGTGGTGACCGGCAGCGGGGACAGCTTCAGCAGCGGTAACGATATCGCCGATTTTTTGGCGGCGCCACCTGCCGGTGAAGACAGCCCGGTGTTCCAGTTTCTGGCGGCGCTACAGCGCTTTGAAAAGCCGCTGATCGCCGCCGTCAACGGGATGGCGGTCGGTGTTGGCGTGACCCTGCTGCTGCATTGTGACCTGGTGTACGCGCGGGCCGGGGCGAGCTTGCGCCTGCCTTTCGTCAATCTCGGCTTGTGCCCCGAGGCGGGTTCCAGTGTGCTGCTGCCGCAGCGGATCGGCCATGCCCGCGCCGCGGAGCTGTTGCTGCTCGGCGATGCGTTCGACGCGGAGCGCGCTTTGGAATGGGGTTTGATCAACGGGATCGGCGCCGATTCGGAGGCGACCCTGGAACTGGCGATGAGCCAGGCGCGGCGTTTGGCGGCGCTGCCGGCGCGGGCGGTGCGGCTGACCAAGGCCCTGCTGAAACGGTCCGAAGCGGAGCGGGTGAAAGACAGCGTGGCGTTGGAGAGCCGGCACTTTATCGAGCTGTTGGGTTCGCCCGAAGCGCGGGCGGCCCTGCTCGCCTTCGCGCAACGCCGGTAATCCGGCTTCCTGGAGGCCCGGCGGACGAGGGGGCGCACCGCGCTTCAGGGCTGCTCGTTCAACAGCGCCAGCAGGCGAATCAGGTCCGACAGCGACTCGGCTTGCAGTTTTTCCATGACCCGCTTGCGGTGGATTTCCACGGTGGAAAGACTGATGCCGAGTTCGGCGGCGATCACTTTGTTGTACTGGCCCTCCGCCACCCGCTCCAGCACTTCCCGCTCGCGGGGCGACAGCAGCGCCAGCCGCGCGGCCGCCTTGTCGCGACACGCCTGCCGGCGACGTTGCCGGGAGTCGGAGGCCAGCGCTTCGCGGATGCGGGCGAGCAGCGTCTGGCCCTGGAAGGGTTTCTCGATAAAATCGAAAGCGCCGGCCTTCATGGCCCGGATCGCCATCGGAACATCGCCGTGGCCGGTCATGAAGATGATCGGGGTGCGGTGGCCTTTGGCCCGCAATTCTTTCTGTAAGTCCAAGCCGCTGAGGCCGGGCATCCGCACGTCCAGGACCAGGCAGCCCGGCCGGTGGACGACGCCCGCGTCGAGAAATTCAGCCGCGCTGGCGAAGGTCTCCACGGCGAGCCCGCTGGCTTGCAACAGCAAGCCGACGGCATCGCGCACCGCGCGGTCGTCATCGATGAGAAAAACGGTGGGCGTGTCGGACATGCAGGTGCGGGTTTATGTCAGGAGGGGGCATGGATAGGCAGGCTGAAGTGGAACGAAGCTCCGCCGTCTGGATTGGAAGTCGCCCACAGCTGTCCGCCCTGCGATTCGACGATGGAGCGACTGACCGACAGCCCCAGCCCCATGCCGCCCGCTTTGGTGGTGAAGAAGGGCTGGAACAGGCGGTCTCGGACCTCCGGGCTGAGACCCTGTCCCGTATCCCGGACGGTGACTTGCACCCGGTCGGCATCGAGCGGGGCGGTGTGCAGGATCACCTCGCGGGGTTCGCCGTTCTCCTCGCCGATCGCTTCGAGGGCGTTGCGGATCAAATACAGCACGACCAGCTGAATCTGGATATCGTCGGCCAGGGCCGGCGGCAAGCCGTCGGCCAATTCCAGGCGCAACGCGACACCGGCTTGGCGCACTTCCAGTTGCGCGTAGTGGACGACGGAGCGAACCAGCGCATTCAGATCGAGCGCGGACTGGACGGCCGGATGTTTGTGGACCAACTCGCGCAAATGGCGAATGATTTCGCCGGCGCGCAACCCTTGCTTGACCACTTCCTCAAGCGGGCCGGTCAGCACGCGGGGGTCGGTGTTGGCTTGGTGCAGCAAGGCCAGACACGCCTGCGTGTAGGCGACGATGGCCGCCAGCGGCTGGTTGAGTTCGTGGGCCAGATTGGAAGCCAGTTCGACCGCCAGGCTGAGCCGCGACATGCGGGCCAGTTCCACCTGCTGCCGCCGCAATTGATCCTCGGCCAACTTGCGGCGGGTGATGTCCTCGGCCAAGCCGGCGATGCGGTAGGTGTGGCCAGCTTCGTCGAGGATGGGAAAGCCGCGATCCCAAATCCAGCGGACCGTACCGTCGGGGCGGACGATCCGATATTCCTCATCGAAGTGCCCCGAGTGCCGCTTGGCGACATGGGCGGCTTGCACGCGCGCCCGGTCGTCGGGATGGACCGCTTCGATCCAGTCCTGCGGGCGGTCGTGCAGGCCGTGGATCGGCCGCCCCCAAATGTCCTCGTAGGCGGGGCTGACATAGAGCGGCCTTTCCTGCTCGATACCGTGGACCCAGAACACCTCCCGGATGTGTTCGGCCAGCTGGCGGAAGCGCTCCTCGCTGTCGCGCAAGGCGCATTCCGCCCGAGTGCGGGCGGCGATCTGCCGTTCCAGGTTCTCGTTGATGGTCAGCAGCTGGACGGTGCGCTCCCGCACGCGCGCTTCCAGGTCGGCGCGCGCGCGTTGCGGGCGTTGTTCGGCCCGCTTTTCAACGGTGATGTCTCGGGCGATGCCGATGATGCCGACGATTGCGCCAGCGCTGTCCCGGCAGGGCCATTTGGTGGAGAGGAAAGTCCGGGTATCGCCTTGAAAGGTGAAGGTATCCTCGCAGCTCAACAGCTCGCCGCTGGCGATCACGCGCCGATCGTCCTCCATCATTTTTCGGGCCATATCGGCCGGGAACAAGGCGAGATCGTCCCGGTTCAGGCACTCGCTCAAGGAGCGGCACGCCAGCCGGGCGCCCGCCGGGTTAAGGAGGACGTAACGGCCCTGGCGGTCCTTGAGAAAAGCCACATCGAACATCCGCTCCATGAACTCGCTCAGCCGCAGCTCTTGCGCCTGCCGGGCGCGAGCGGCGCTGTTGGCGCGGGCTTGCAGCAGCCCATAAAGCAGAATGCCGCCGGTGAGGGTGACCAACACGTTGGGCCATTGTTCGAAAAGCCGTTTCGCGCCGTCGCCGTGGAACCCGGCGGCGAGGATCGGATCGACCACCAATAGCCAAAGCAGGCCGGCCGCCGTGAACAGCAGGCTGACGGCGGCCGGATGAAGGTGGTGGAGACGCCAGCGCCGCCAACCGGATTCGGGCCGATGCTCGTCCGAAAGCAATGCCTTGCGCCGAGCCGGCCAAGGCCGATCTTCGGAAGGGGCCATTGGGCGCTTGAGGCCAATCAACGCCGGGTTTCCGGATCAGTTCGCTGCCAGGGGCAAATCCGCGGCGATCCGTTCGGAGGTCTTGGCGCGGCTGGCGGTGGGCAAGGTGAAATGAAAGGTGATGCCGGAACCCTGATTGGACGTTGCCCACAGCCGGCCGCCGTGGGCTTCGACGATGGATTGGCTGATCGACAATCCCAGGCCCAGCCCATCCGGTTTGGTGGTAAAAAAAGGATTCAGCAATTGGTTGAAAACGTCCGGAGCCACGCCGGGCCCGGTGTCTTTCACGCCGATTTCGACGACTTCCCCATCGAGGCGGGCAAACACGCTAATGATGCGCGGCCCTTCAATCTGGTTCATGGCGTCCACCGCGTTGCGAATCAGGTTGAGGACCACCTGTTGAAATTGCAGGGGGTCCGCCAGTACCAACGGTAAATCCGCAGCGATGTTCAGCTCGAACTGGATGCGGTGGCGACGGACTTCCAGGCGCAGGAAATCCGAGATGTCGTCGAACAGATCCTTGATGCGAACCGAAAGATATTGCGGTTTGCTTTGACGGGCGAAATGGCGGACTTGCTGGATGATGGTGTTGGTGCGCGCGCTTTGCGCGGCGATTTTTTCCAGGGTCTCCCGGATTTCGTTCGGGCTGGCTTGCGTGCTTCGCAGTCGGGCCAAGCACGTTTCGGTATACAAGGCGATGGCCGTGATGGGCTGGTTGAGTTCGTGCGCCAGCCCGGAGGCCATCTCGCCCAGGGTGTTGAGGCGCGACGCATGGGCCAGCAAGGTGTGTTGGCGCTGGGCGGCGACGGCCATGCGATCCTGTTCGAGGGTGGTTCCCACCCACTGGGCCATGAGTTGAATCAATTCGAGATCGACCGGGGTGAACGGCGCCGGCCGGGACCGGAGGTCGGAAAAACTGAGCGTGCCGAAGGTTCGGTCGCCGACTTTCACGGCGGCGCCGAGATAGGTGGCGACCTGGCGCTTGAGGTGCTGGGGCTGCCGCCTCCCCTGAAACCGCGTGAAGGCGGATTCGAACGCCACGGGCTGCCGCGCGCGCAGGGTCTCTTGACAGTAGGTATCGGTCAGGGCGAACCGGTCACCCGGAGCGAGTTGCGCGTCGGGCGCGACGGGCTGAACGATTTCATAGCCTTCACCTTCCACGCGCGCCAGCACGCCGGTATCCGCCCCGAACCGCTGGCAGCCCATCGCCAGCAGCGCTTGAATTTGGTCGCTGGCGTGACGGTGCGGGGTGGAAATGATGCGGTAAAACTCGCGCAGCGCATCCACGCTGTTTTGGAGCACCGCCTGTTGTTCGGCCAAGCGCCGGTTGGTGCGCTCGGTTTGTTCCTGCGCCTTGGCGCAGGATTGGGCGAGATCAAGATTTTCCAGGGCCAACCGCAAATACTGGCCGAGCGTCCGGTGGTAGCGGTGGGCGGTGCCCAACGCCAGCAACAGATACAACAATCCGGTTGTCCCCATGACGACGCGCAACAGATCGTCTTGCAGGAGCAGCCACGACACCGGCGGCAGCGCCAGAGGTAGGGCGTAGGCCATGCAGGCGGCCAATACCGGCGTCATGGTGAGCACGCCGCCCATCAAGACGCCGCCGAGAATCAGCATGATGAAACTTTGTTCGACCAGTGATGGGGACAGCGCCAGCAGGACCACGCAGCCCCCCCAACCGACCCCGCCTGCGGCGCAAGCCCAAGTGTAGCGTTCGGCCCAGCGCCCGATGGTCTCATCCCCGGCGGCGTGGCGCTGGAAGGCGACCGTCAGCGCCCAGCGGATCGCGACGGTGGACTCCAGGAACAGCACCCAAATCACCAGAATCGAATGCGCTACCGTGTTCCAGAGGATGAAGGCGAGCAGGGGCGCCACGAACAGGCTACCGACTACCCCCAGCGGCGCTTGGACGTACAGCAAGCGCACCTGGTCGGCGTATATGCGCTGAAAAATGAGATCGTCCGCGGGGCTGGAGAACGCGACGGCACCCGGCGCCACGGCGTTCATGGCGCCCGCCGGGGTTCGGTCGGATCGGCGGCGGACGGAGCCGGGTCCGGCCGATCCTCCAGGGCGAGAGGGCTTGGCTCGATCTCGTATTCCCCTTCGAACACACCGGGTTGCGCCCGACGCATCTTGCGGGTCAGCTTGTGGTATTGCCACCACAACCAACCGCCGACCACCAGACCCGCGACCAGCAACGCCGCGAACACGACGGAAGCGACGGCGAACGTCGCGACCAACACCAGGGCGGATGTCAGGCCCAAGGCCAGCCGCTGCGGCCAAGCCGGTTTCCGGTACAGTCCAACCAGTTTGGGAAAATCGGGAAATTTCATGAGCGTGCGATCCAAAACCACCAGACGATCAGGGCGATCAGTCCCAGTCCGGCCAAGTTGACGAGATACGCCGTCATGCCGGCGCCCCTTTCGGCTGAAAACCGCGCAACCGGTTGGCATTGCTGACCACGGTAAAGGACGACAGCGCCATCGCCGCGCCGGCCAGCATCGGGTCGAGCAGCAGCCCGGTCGCGGGGTACAGGACGCCTGCCGCAAGCGGTATGCCCAAGGTATTGTAAAGGAAAGCGCCGAACAAATTCTGCCGGATATTGGTGACGGTGGCGCGGGAAATGGCGATGGCGTCGGCGATGCCGCGCAGCGAGCCGCCGACCAGCGTGATGCCGGCGCTTTCGATGGCGACGTCGGCGCCGGTCCCCATCGCGAAACCGACCTCGGCCTTGGCCAGGGCCGGCGCGTCGTTGATGCCGTCGCCGACCATCCCCACGATCTCGCCCCGCGCCTGAAAGTCGGCGATGATATCCGCCTTGGCGGTGGGCGCCACCTCGGCGAAAACGGTGTCGATGCCGGCCGCGGCGGCGATGGCGCGGGCGGTCGCGCGATGATCGCCGGTCAGCAGGATCACGCGCAGCTTCAAATCGCGCAGGCGGCGAATGGCTTCGGCCGAATCCGGCTTGAGCGGGTCGGCAACGGCGATGAGGCCCGCCGGCCGGCCGTCGATCGCCACGAAGATCGGCGTCTGGCCGGCGGCGGCCAACCGCTCGGCTTCTTCCGCCAAAGGCGTGGCATCGATTTGGGCGGCTTCCAGCAAGCGCCGGTTGCCGACCCGTAGCGAGCGGTCGGCCGCGCGACCGCTCGCGCCCATGCCGGCCATCGCCTCGAACGCGGCCGGCGCGGGGACGGACAGGCCGCGTTCCTGGGCGGCCTTCACGATCGCCTGTCCCAGCGGGTGTTCGGAACCCGTCTCCAGACCGGCCGCCAGCCGTAGCAGTTCGGTTTCATCGAAACCCGGCAGGGCGATCAGCCGGGTGACCGTCGGTCGGCCGGTGGTGACCGTGCCGGTCTTATCGAGCACCACCGCCGTCAGTTGGCCGGCGCGTTGCAGCGCTTCGCCATCGCGAATCAGGATACCGTGTTCGGCGGCCTTGCCGACACCGACCATGATGGAAATGGGGGTCGCCAGTCCCAGCGCGCAGGGGCAGGCGAT
>DPWB01000386.1:6343-10123 GCA_003527885.1 Candidatus Competibacteraceae bacterium | reverse complement strand
TTTCTTTTTTATTTTTTTTTTCAAGCAGAAGACGGCATACGAGATCTAGTACGGTCTCGTGGGCTCGGAGATGTGTATAAGAGACAGGACTGAAGGCTCATGCCTCACTGTCTGAGCAACCCTATCGGCTATGGACGACATCCTTAAAGAATTCCTGACCGAAAGCCTTGAAGGCTTGGATCAGCTCGACACCAAATTCGTCTTACTGGAACAAAATCCAGAAGATCGGGATACGCTCGCCAGCATTTTCCGCACGGTCCACACGATTAAGGGAACCTGCGGGTTTCTCGGTTTTGGCCATCTCGAAAAGCTGACCCACGCTGGTGAAAATCTGCTGTCGCTACTGCGGGACGGCAAGCTGCAATTCAGTCGGGAAATCGCCAGCGCCTTGCTGAATATGCTGGATGCGGTGCGCACGATGTTGGGCGAAGTGGAACGCACTGGAGGGGATGGCGAGGAATCCTATGCCGATCTCATTGAGACCTTGAACCGGCTCAAGACCGGAGGAGCCAGCGCCTCCGCTGGTTCAGCGGCCAGCCCGGTGACGATACCGGCGCCAGAGATCCCAGCATCACCGATCAACGAGGCACCAGCGGGTGCGCACTGCGAGTTTTTGCTCGCGCCTGCGGCTGATGTGCTGCTCGACGCTGTGGAGAAGACCCCGCCCGATGCTGAAGCAACCTTCAGCCCGGCATCGCAACCCGCCCTTGATAATCTGATCTTCTTTGGAGTGCCCGAACCGGCTCCATCGGTGCCTGAACCCGCCGCCACCGCGCCCATGCCCACCGCATCGGCACCTCAACCACCTGCTGAACCGATTTCCCCACCGCCGGAGCGAGCCAGTCCCGCACCCGTTGCACCGAGCAATGGAGCACCCACCATCGCGGAAAGCTCGATCCGGGTCGATGTGCCGCTGTTGGATAAGCTGATGAATTTGGTGGGAGAACTGGTACTGGCACGCAACCAAATCCTCGAATACAGCACCCTTCAGGAAAACGTACCGCTGCTGGCGGCTTCACAACGCTTGAATCTGATCACCAGCGAGCTTCAGGAAGGGATCATGCGTACCCGGATGCAGCCTATCAACAACATCTGGGCCAAATTTCCCCGCGTAGTGCGCGATCTGTCGGTCAGTTGCGGCAAACAGGTCCGGGTAGAAATGGAAGGCAAGGAGACGGAACTCGATAAAAGTCTGATTGAGGCGATGAAAGATCCGCTAACCCACTTGATCCGCAACGCCATTGATCACGGTGTCGAACTACCGGCGATCCGGCGGGCGGACGGCAAGCCCGAGGAAGGCCGGCTGTCGATGCGCGCCTATCACGAAGGTGGCCAGGTTCACATCGAAATCGGTGACGACGGCGCCGGTATCAATCCCGGCAAGCTGCGCAACAAGGCGCTGGAAAAAGGGCTGATTACCGCCGAACGTGCCCTCACCATGACCGATCAGGACATCCGGCGCCTGATCTTCCTGCCGGGGTTCTCCACCGCCGAAAAGATCACCAATATCTCTGGTCGTGGCGTCGGCATGGATGTGGTCAAGACCAACATCGAGAAAATCGGTGGGGTCATCGACCTGGAAAGCGAGCTTGGCCACGGGACGACTTTCAAGATCCGCATCCCGTTGACCCTGGCCATCGTGCCGGCGCTGATCGTCACCAGCGGCAAACAGCGCTTCGCCATTCCCCAGGTCAACCTGCTGGAACTGATCCGGGTCAACGAGGAGCAGCGCGCCACCGCCATCGAATACGTCCACAGCAACCCGGTTTACCGGTTGCGCGGCAAGCTGTTGCCCATCGTGCACCTCAACCGGGAGCTGGCCCTGAACAGCGGCTCCACCTCCGGCGTCATCAACATCGTGGTGCTGCAAGCCGGCCAACACCAGTTCGGGTTGGTGGTGGATCAGATCAACGACACCCAGGAAATCGTGGTCAAGCCGCTCGACAAGGTCTTGCAGGACATTCCGGTGTTCGCCGGCGCCACCATCATGGGCGACGGGCGGGTCGCGCTGATCCTGGACGTGCTGGGCATCGCCCAACAGGCGCGGGTGTTGAGCGACGGCCACGACCAGCCCCTGTCGGCGCACGCGCGGGAGGCCAAGGAGCACGAAGCCGAACGGCAGACGCTGCTGGTGGTCCGCTCGCCCGGCAACGGCCGGCTGGCCATCCCGCTCGCCCCGGTCTCCCGGCTGGAAGAAATCGAACTCGACCAGGTCGAGGGGGCGGGCGATATCGATGTGGTGCAGTATCGCGGGCAAATCCTGCCGCTGCTCCGGCTGCGGGACATTCTCAGCGAGCGCCGTTCCTTCGACCGTTCGTTCGGGGCCGAAGACAGCGGCGTCAATACCCGGCTGTTGCAAGTTATCGTGTTCGGCGATGGCGCTCGCCGCATCGGTCTGGTCGTGGATGAAATCCTCGACATCATTCAGGGCGTTTTCGAAATCAAGGGCCGCTCGACCCGCAGCGGCGTGGCCAGCACGCTGGTCATCCAGGGCCGGGTGACCGAACTGTTCGACGTGCAAGGTTTCCTGCAACACGCGGCGCCGCTGCTGGCGCTGGTCGAGGAGGCGTGACGCGATGGCCGACCAGCGCCAGCTTTGCACCTTTTTCCTGGACGAGCGCTTCTTCGGCATCGAGGTCGAGAAAGTTCAAGAAGTTATCCGTTATCAGACGATTACCCCGGTTCCGCTGGCCCCGACCGTGGTGTGCGGCCTGATCAACCTGCGCGGTCAGATCGTCACCGCCGTCGACCTGCGGCGCTTGCTGCAAGTCGGCGAACGCTCCGACGAACGCCTGCCCATCAATATCGTCATTCAGACCCGGCAAGGGATTTTCAGCCTGTTGGTGGACCGCATCGGCGATGTGCTGGAAGTGGACGACGACTGTTTCGAACATCCGCCCGACACGCTCGACGGCATCGCCCGCGAACTGATCCGGGGCGCCTACAAATTGCAGGGCCGCCTGCTGCTGGTGCTGAGCGTCGAAAAGCTGTTCAGCCGGGACATTCTGAACCGCGCCCCCAAGCTGGCGGGCGGTCGAGCGTAGCGCGAGGCGAAGGGTTGGCGGTACGAGACCGCAACGAACAAGATGGTACGAGGAGCATGAAGTCGATGAATGTGCTGAAACACTTGAATTTGCGCGGCAAGCTGGCCCTGATCGTGGGCTGGGCGGTCGCCAGTATGATCTTCTTGGTGGCCCTGTCGCTCGGGATGCGCTGGCAGGACTTGCGGCAAGAACCCCGGACCCTGGCGTCCGATCTGGTCGAAATGGCCAGCGGCATCCTCGACCGCTACCAGAAGCAGGAACAGGCCGGCGCGCTGACCCGCGAACAGGCCCAAAAACTGGCCATCGAAACGCTGCGCAGCATGCGCCAGCAAGAACTTTATTTCGTGGTGCTCGACAAGGAGCAGCGGCTGCTGCTGCACGCCGCCCGCCCGGAGCTGGAAAACCAGCCCGCCCGCGGCGGCCGTGACGCCGTCCTTCCGGCGGAATTGCTGCAGACCGCCTTGCAAGACGGCAGCGGTTTCGCCGATTACGAAGCCCCGCGACCCGGCGCCGGCAAGCCCGTCCAAAAAACCGCCTACGCCCGGCATTTCCCACCGTGGGATTGGGTGCTGAGCACGGGTGTTTATGTCGATGAGCTCCGCGGCGATTTCTCCGCGACGGCCCTGCGAGAAACCCTGCTGACCACCGCGCTCGCGCTGCCGCTGTTCATCGCGTTCTTCCGGCTGCGCCGGAGCGTGCGCACCGGCGTGAACGGCGTGCTGGAACTGGCCAACAA
>DPWB01000386.1:4624-6044 GCA_003527885.1 Candidatus Competibacteraceae bacterium | reverse complement strand
GCGCAAGCAGGTCGGCCGGGTGCTGTCGATGGTGCGGAGCACCCCCTCCCAACTCATGTTCGCGGATCGCGAGCTGCGGCTGCGCTATTTGAATCCCGCCATGGAACGGCTGCTGGGCCGACTGGAAGGGTCTTTGACGGTCCCCGCTTCCGGTTGGATCGGCCAGCCGATCGAGCTGTTTTTCCCGCAACAGCACGATTTGCGCCGCCTCATCGCCGATCCGGCGCGGCTGCCGCACAAGGCGACCGTCAGCTTGGGCGGCGAAACCTGCGAGCTGTATTTCAGCGCCGTTCACGATCGCGACGGCAGCTATCAGGGCCCGATGGTCACCTGGGAGCGCGTGACCGACAAGGTCAAGAACGAGCGTAGCGTCAAGGAGGTGGACGACCGCGAAAAAGAGCAGAACCACCTGCTGCAAACCAAGGTCGACCGGATGCTCAAGGCCGTCAGCGCCGCCGCCGCAGGCGATCTGACCCAGGAGCTGGCCGTCGCCGGCAACGACACCATCGATCGCATGGCGCAAGGGCTGGACCAGCTGCTGGCCACGCTGCGCGACAGCATGGCGCGCATCGGCCAGACCGCGCAGACGCTGGCCGGCGCCGCCGAGGAACTGACCATGGTCAGCCAGCAGATGGGCGGCAACGCCGAGGCGGCCTCCCATAAAGCGACCGTGGCCTCCTCAACGGCCGACCAGGTCAGCGCCAACGTCGAGGCGGTGGCGACCGCCACCGAGGAAATGGGCGCCAGCATCCGCGAAATCGCCCTGAACGCCGCCGAAGGGGCCAAGGTGGTCGCCTCGGCGGTGACTATGGCGCAAAGCGCCAACACCACCGTCCGCAAGCTGGGAGAAAGCAGCGCCGGCATCGGCAACATCATCAAGGTCATCACCTCCATCGCCGAGCAGACCCATTTGCTGGCGCTGAACGCCACCATCGAAGCGGCCCGCGCCGGCGAGGCCGGCAAGGGTTTTGCGGTGGTGGCCAACGAGGTCAAGGAACTGGCCAAGGAAACCGCCAAGGCCACCGAGGAAATCGGCCGCAAGATCGAAGCCATCCAGATGGACACCGGCAGCGCCGTGGACGCCATCGGCGGCATCAGCACCATCATCAACCAGATCAACGACATTCAAATCACCATCGCCAGCGCGGTCGAGCAGCAGACCGCCACCACCAACGAAATCGGCCGCAGCGTATCGGAAGCCGCCCGGGGCAGCGCCGAAATCGCCCAGAACATCACCAACGTCGCCCAGGCGACCCAAAGCACGCTCGGCAGCGCCAACGACGTACACATGGCCTCCAGCGAAATGGCGCGCATGGCGGCCGAACTGCAACAGTTGGTCGACCGCTTCCGCTACGAACCCGGCGCCTTTCACAGCGGCCATCGACCGGGGCGCGGCGTCATCCGCGCGGTGACCTGAACC
>DPWB01000386.1:3538-4373 GCA_003527885.1 Candidatus Competibacteraceae bacterium | reverse complement strand
GCTCAGGGACATCCTGAGCGGTTCCGGCTTCAGGGTGGTCGAGGCCGGCGACGGCCGCGAAGCGCTGGAGTGTCTGAAACGGGGGGACGACATCGAAGCGGTGCTGGTGGACTGGCAGATGCCGCGCATGGACGGTTGCGATTTCATGCGCGCCGTCCGCCGCTTCGAAGCCTACCGCGACTTGCCGATGTTGATGGTCAGCGCCGAGTCCGAGCTCGAACGCGTCGCCGAGGCGCTGGCCGCCGGCGCCGATGACTACGTGATGAAGCCGTTCACCCGCGACGCCTTGCTGGGGAAGCTCAACCTATTAGGACTTTCAAACCATTAGCCATGTTCAATAAAATTCGTTTGATGCTCGTCGACGACTCGGCGCTGATCCGCCGCTTGCTGGCCGATGTCTTATCCGGCGACCCGATGCTGGAAGTGGCCGGCCAGGCTCAAAACGGCCGGGTGGCCCTGGAAAAACTATCCGCCATCAACCCGGACCTGGTGATTCTGGACGTGGAAATGCCGGAGATGGACGGCCTGCAAACCTTGGCGGAAATCCGCAAGCGTCAACCCCGCCTGCCGGTCATCATGTTCAGTTCGATCACCGAGCGAGGGGCGATCGTGACGCTCGAAGCGCTGGCGCTGGGCGCGAACGATTACGTCACCAAACCGTCCAACACCGGCAACATGGCCACGGCGTTGCAGCGGGTGCGCGACGAGCTGATTCCGCGCATCAAGACCTTTTGCCGTCATTTGGTCGCCCCGGCGCCGGCGGCTCAGCCGACACCCTTCACGCGGGCGCCAGCGGAACGGCCGCCGTTCGGACAGCCATCACCCGGACAGTCGC
>DPWB01000386.1:0-3314 GCA_003527885.1 Candidatus Competibacteraceae bacterium | reverse complement strand
CGGGTGGATGTGGTGGCGATCGGCGTCTCCACCGGCGGCCCGCCCGCCTTGGCCGCGCTGTTACCGCATTTCCCGGCCACCTTTCCGGTGCCGATCGTTATCGTCCAGCACATGCCGCCGATCTTCACCCGCTTGCTGGCCGAACGGTTGGCCAATCAATCGGCGCTCGACATCGCCGAAGGCGCGGCGGGCGAGTCGCTGCTGCCGGGCCAGGTCCGGGTGGCGCCCGGCGGCTCGCACATGCTGCTGGAGCGCCAAGGCGGACAAATCCGCCTGCAACTGAACCAGAACGAACCCGAAAACTCCTGTCGGCCGGCGGTCGACGTGCTGTTTCGGTCGGTGGCCGAGGTTTATCGCGGCAACACTCTCGCGGTCGTGCTCACCGGCATGGGTAACGACGGCTTGAAGGGTTGCGAGGTGATCCACAAGGCTGGCGGTCAGATCCTGGTGCAGGACGAAGCCAGCTCGGTGGTTTGGAGTATGCCGGGCTTCGTGGCGAAAGCGGGGCTGGCGGAAAGCCAAATCCCGCTCTCGCAACTGGCCGTGGAGATCATGCGCCGCGTCCGGGTCGGCCGTTGACCGACCCTCGAAGCCCCGCTCGCCCTTACTCCGATGAACAACACGATCAGCAGGAACGATTTCAATTACATCCGCGATCTGGTCCAGCGCCGTTCCGCCATCGTGCTGGAGGCGGACAAAGCCTACCTGATCGAGACGCGGCTCGCTCCGCTGGTCCGGCAAACCGGCTTCGCTTCGCTGCAAGAGTTGATCGCTTCCTTGCGGGTCGATGCGGGCGACGGCCTGCACCATAAAGTGATCGAGGCCATCACCACCCATGAAACCTCGTTCTTCCGCGACGGCCACCCGTTTGAAACCCTCAAGACCACCGTCCTGCCCGAGCTTCTCGCCAAGCGGCCGCCCGGCCAACCGCTGGCGATCTGGTGCGCGGCCTGCTCCAGCGGGCAGGAGCCGTTCAGCGTGGCTCTGCTGGCGCGCGAGCATTTCCCCGACTCGCTCAAGGGGCGGTTGCGGATTTTCGCCACCGACCTGTCCGCGACCGTTCTCGAACGGGCCCGCGCCGGCCTGTACACCCAAATCGAGATCAACCGGGGCCTGCCGGCGGCGCTGCTGACCCGCTACTTCGACAAGCAGGGCCTGCACTGGCGGCTGAAATCCGAAATCCGCCGCATGGTGGATTTCCAGCAGAGCAACCTGGTCCAGGCTTGGCCAAGCTTTCCGCCCCTGGATGTCATCTTTTTGCGCAACGTCTTGATTTATTTCGGGGTGGAAACCAAGCGGGCGATCTTGGCCCGAGTGCGCGGCCTTCTCAAACCGGATGGTTATCTGTTCCTGGGGTCTTCGGAAACCACCCTCAACCTGGAACCCGCTTTCGAGCCGATCACTCTGGGGAAAACCGTATGCTACCAGTTGCGCCAAACCAATCTTTCGTAGAGCTGCCCGCTGACGCGCTCCACGAAGCGGCGGAAAGCATCTGGAGCGCCATGCTGGAACTGGACATCCAACGGGATGACGGCGGCTCGGCCGGCTCGCCGACCGACGGGCTGCTGGCCGGTCAAGTCGAGATCCAGGGCGGCTGGCGCGGTCGCATGTTGCTGGTTTGCCCGAAGACCATCGCCCGCAAGGCGGCGGCGGCCCTGTTCAACATCCCGCCGACGGCCGTGACCGAAACCGAACTGCGCGATACCGTCGGCGAACTGGCCCACATGCTGGGCGGCAATTTGAAAAGCTTGCTGCCCGCGCCGTCCCGCGTGTCCCTGCCGGTCGTCACCGAGCATTACAATACAACCACAGCGGGCCGGCCGGCCGGGCGCGTCTTGCTGCGCTGCGAAGGTCAGCCCTTACAAATCAGCTTGTTCGAACAGGAGTGTATGCAGCATGAAAATTTTGATCGTTGACGACAGCAGCGCCATGCGCATGATCGTCCGGCGAACGTTGCGGGAGGCGGGTTACGGCAATCTGGAGGTCTTGCAAGCCGGCGACGGCAACCAGGCGCTGGACGCGGTGCGCAAGGACCCGCCCGATCTGATTTTTTCCGATTGGAACATGCCCAACAAAACCGGCCTGCAACTGTTGGAAGCCCTCAATGAGGAAGGCTACAAAATCCCTTTCGGTTTCGTCACCACCGAGTCCTCGGCCGAAATGCGCGCCAAAGCCTCGCAGGCGGGCGCCAAATTTCTGATCACCAAACCGTTCACCGCCGAAATCTTCGCCAAGGTCTTGGATGCGTTTCTCAAAAAGTGAGCGCGTTGCGGGCGCCAACCGTTCCAAAGCCCGCTTCCAACGGGCTTTTTCCATTTTAACTCAATGACACAACAGGGAATTTATACTATGGCAACGACCACTTTCATCCTGCCCAACGCCAAGGCGATGGCGCAAACCCTCGAAATGCTGTTTGGCGGCAACGTGCCGGTCACGCCCGGCAAACCGTTGGACACCAAACCCGGTTGCGGCAATCTGATCGCGACCTACGTTTCCGACGACGACAAGCCGGTCGCCGTCGCGGTGTGCGATCTGCCGTTTGCGGCCAACGCCGGCTGCGCGCTGTCGATGCTGCCGGCGGCGGCGGCCAAGGATACGATCAAGACCAAGAAACTGGAACAGACCATGCTCGACAACCTGTACGAGGTGATGAACATTCTCTCGACCCTCTTGATGAACGAGCAGACCCCGCACCTCAAGCTGGCGACCCTGTATCCCGACATCGGCAAGCTGCCGGCCGACGCCAAGGCGCTGCTGGGCGCGCTGAAGGGGCGAGTCGATTACAGCGTCAACGTCCCCCGCTATGGCATCGGCGGTCTGGCGTTGCTGACGACTTGAGAAACGGGCAGCTCCGTCGCAACCCAACCGCCTTTTGTTTTCGCTCGTTTCCCGCCCGTTTCCCGCCTACCGGCGGGAAACGGGCACCGAGAACTCGGAAGGCGGCCTTCACGCCTTTGTGCTTCGCTTCGTGCGGCCGCCGCGCAAAATACCGGAAACGACCTTGTTTCGGCATTCCGCTGGTCGATTGGACAATACGGCCGGCCGCAGGCCAACTGCAAAATTCAACGCCGACCGCTCATCGCTCCGAGCAACGTTGAACCAATGCGCCCGCGATTGAACCGACCTTTTTCGGTGACCTTCATTTCCCCCGCTTTGCCCCGCACCTGAAAAGAGCCCAACGGACGACAGGATTTTGGCGGTTCCATCCCTGTCTCTTATACACATCTCCGAGCCCACGAGACCGTACTAAATAACGTATCCCGTCTTCTTCTTGATAAAGGCCACCAGCAATCTTGAACACTCATCCTTACTAC
>DPWB01000290.1 GCA_003527885.1 Candidatus Competibacteraceae bacterium | reverse complement strand
TGCGACATCGGCCGCTTGACGCGCGCTTTCATTGGCATTTCCGCCGGGGGCGACCTTATCGGTGACGCAGATTTCCTGGGGCGAAATTTTGGCCACCGCCAGATAAGATTTTTTCCCCGAAGACCCGAGATTAGCGTGTTCGGAAGTGTAGACGCGAACGATCAAGGCCACCGGTCTGATCTCCCCTTTTTGCTGGGCGGCGCGCCATTCCGCTTTTCTACCGAGGCTCGAAAAAGAGCGGGTGATGACATTCCAGTACTCCAGCGGGTATTCCTTATTGTTCGGGTCGACCACGCTGACAGACACACGGGAATCATCGTCAAGCACCAACAGCTGAAAACCCCCAACACCCGGACATTTGTGAACGGAACTCCCCGTTTCCTTGTCCACTTTCAGGAGTTTACACCGACCGCCCGACAAGTCGGTATAACGGCTCACAATCTGCGCCTCGGCCGCGCTAGAGGGATTGGCCAACAGCAGGGCGGCAGCGATAAAAAAGCCGCGCGAGATATCGCTCATCGAACTGGCTCCTCAATGATCAGCTTTGAAATAAAGGAACGTTATTTTTGTACTACCCGGACCCGTAGCCACTCAATCGCCAACACCCGCTTTTCCAAGATGGCGCACGCCCACCAAAACCTCAAGCAAGGCGAGTGCAGGCACGGGTTCAGCGTTGGGCGAAATAGCGCCGCAAAAACTCATCGAACGACAGGTCATCGGCCGCTTCGAGATCCCGCTGCTCGCGCAGAGATTGCTCGGCCATCGCGGTGAAAAACAGCACTCGTTCTCGGGCGAGCGGCCGTTGTTCAAAATAGCGGCGGTGCTGTTCCGACAGCCGGCGCGCGTAACGAAAGAAGTTTTCGCCGCTGGCGCGCATCTCGGCCAGTATTCGGGCGGAAGGCGTGCGGTCGGGATCGGCCAGCGATTCTTGCTGCTCGGCCAGAGCCGCCGCATAAGGTCGGCCGGTTCGGTCGCTGTCCAGCGCTTCACAAACAGCTTGCAGCGACCCCAAAATCTCTTCCGCCCACCGGCGTAGCGGCAGCGCGGGCCCGCGACCGCGCTGCAAGATCAGGGCCGGGTCGCGCCCGTTCAAGGCGGTCGCCATTTGGTTGGCGTCGATCATCCGCCGTTCTTCGGCGTCCAGCGGCGGCGATTCGGCCAGCAGGCAGAACAGCAGAAACGCTTCCAAGAAACAGAGTTGCGGCTCGTTCACGCCCAGCGGGTCGAGCGGGTTGATGTCGACCGAGCGCAGCTCCACGTACTGCACGCCGCGCCGCATCAGCGCCAGGGTCGGTTTCTCATTTCCCCGCGGCGGCTGCTTGGGCCGCATCGAGGTGTAATACTCGTTTTCGATTTGCAAGACGTTGGCGTTGAGCTGGCGGTATTCGCCAGCCACCTTGACGCCGATCTGCCGGTAAGGCGGCCACGGCGTCACCGTCGCCTGCGTCAGGCTGGCGACATATTCCGCCAGCGAGTTGTAACAGACGTTGACCCCGCTCTTTTTCTCGGTGCGATTGGTGTAGCCGACGTTGCTCATCCGCAGTGAGGTGGCGAACGGCCCGTAGCAGGTATGGTCGTCGTACTCCGCCAACGTGGTCGCCTTGCCGTCGAGAAACGATTTGCAAACCGCCGGCGAAGCGCCAAAGAGATACAAAATCAGCCAGCCGAAACGTTGCAGGTTGCGGATCAGCCCGAAATAAGCTTCGGAGCGAAATGCTTGCGGCGAACGGCGATCCCCTTCGCGTTCCTGAAACGCCACCCAAAAGCCATCCGACAGCGAAAAATTGAAGTGGATGCCGGCGATGACCTGCATGATGCGCCCGTAACGCCACGCCAACCCGCGCCGGTAAACGTGTTTCATCACGCCGAGATTGGAGCGGCCATATTCGGCGATGGGGATACTGGCCTCGCCGGCCAGAATGCAGGGCATACTGGCCGGCCATAACAGTTCGTCGCCGATATGGCGGTAAGCGAAGCGATGGCTTTCATCCAGAAAGCGCACCACCTCAGCCGCCGTGGCTAACGGCGGAGTGATAAACTCCAACAGCGCTTCCGAGTAATCGGTGGTGATATACGGATGGGTCAACGCCGACCCTAGCGCGACCGGATGGGCCACCTGCGAGATGTAACCGTCCGGGGCCACCCGCAAAGCTTCCCGTTCCAAGCCGAGCAAGCGGCCGCCCAGCAACGAACGCGCAACGGAATCGGACAGCCAAGTCAAACGCTGGTCGAGGATTCGGGACAAGGTGACAATCTCATTAGGTTGACGGCAAAGCGCCGCACTATGGCGCCGCTCATCGCTAAAAACACTTTACAACATCAGCAATGATACCGCGCTCCGCGATTGGGGAGGCTGATATGAGTGACAGTTTACTGAACGACCGTCCGCCGGGGTGTATCCCCCTCATCGCCGTCGTCGCCAGCGACTTTGCGGCGTGGCTGGAGCGGCAGGACGACTTTTTGCGAGGCTGGTTGCACGCGACCGGTTTCAAAGTGAAACCGGGCCGTTTCAAGCTGGTCCCCTCCTCAGACGGGACTTTGAAAGCGGTGGTGGTTTGCATAAGGCGCGCCGACGATCTGTGGGCCTTGGGCGATTTGCCCGCCGCCTTACCGGAAGGCGCCTATTATCTCGATACCGCTTTCGAAGCTCGCTCGTTGGAACGGTTGGCGTTGGGCTGGGCGCTGGGCGCTTACCGGTTCACCCGGTACAAGGAACCCGAGCGGCCCATGTCCCGACTGGCGCTCGATCCGACCTGTGATCGCGACCGCATCCGGCGTCGGGTCGCGGCGGTCAGCCGGGTCCGAGATTTGATCAACACGCCCGCCGAGGACATGATGCCGGAGCACTTGGCCGAGGCGATGCAAACGCTCGGGCAACAATTCGGCGCTTCGTTTCAACAACTTGTCGGGGATGAGCTGCTGGCCGGCCACTATCCGGTCATCCACGCGGTCGGACGCGCCAGCACGCATCCGCCACGCTTGCTGGACCTGCGCTGGGGCGATCCCGACCGCCCCAAAATCACGCTGTTGGGGAAAGGCATCAGCTTTGACACCGGCGGTTTGGATTTGAAGCCCTCCAGCGCGATGCGTTTGATGAAAAAGGACATGGGCGGCGCGGCGACCGCTTTGGGGCTGGCCCATCTCATTATGAGCGCCGGGTTGCCGCTCCGGTTACGGGTGCTGGTGGCGGCGGCGGATAACGCGGTTTCCGGCAACGCCTTCCGTCCCGGCGACGTGTTGCGCTCGCGCCAAGGCTCGACCATCGAGATTCACAACACCGATGCCGAGGGTCGACTAGTCCTTTGCGACGCGCTGGCCGAAGCCGGCAGCGAACGGCCGGACGTTCTGTTCGATTTCGCCACCTTGACCGGCGCGGCGCGGGTCGCGTTAGGTACGGATATCCCTGCCCTGTTCTGCAACGATGAAACGCTGGCGGCCGGGCTGTTGGCGGCGTCCGAACAGGAGCAAGACCCGTTTTGGCGCTTGCCGCTGCACGAGGCTTATCGGGACATGCTCGACAGCAAGATCGCCGATCTGGCCAACGCATCGGAATCGTCCTATGCCGGTGCGATCACGGCGGCGCTATTTTTGAAAGAGTTCGTGCCGGCTGGGATCCCGTGGGCGCATTTCGATCTGATGGCCTGGAATCTCAAGACCCAACCGGGTCGGCCAGAAGGCGGCGAGGCGATGACCATGAGAGCGGTCTTTGCCTGGATCGAACAGCGTTACGGCGGGGGATAGCGACGAGCGGACAACGGGCCAGCGCCCTCCCTGGCGCGGATGCGGGTTTGCGGTACCCGGTCAGGCGACCGGATGACGCAATTGCGGGTTTTGGACCGGAGGTTTGACCGAATAGTCGTAGAACCCCTTGTTGGTCTTGCGTCCCAGATAGCCGAGTTGTACCAACCGGGTCAGGGTGTGCGGCGGCGATACATGCGGCTGGTGCATGTCTTGATAGATGTTCATCGTCATCGCTTCCACCACGTCCAGGCCGATGTAATCGGCCAGCTCGAACGGACCCATCGGGTGGCCGGCGCCCGACTTCATCGCGTGGTCGATGTCGGCGATATTGCCGGTCCCCATCTCCAGCAAGCGGATGGCGCTCAGCATGTAGGGGGTCAGTAGCCGGTTGACGATAAAGCCGGTGGTGTCCTGGACGATGACCGGGTCTTTCTTGAGTTTCTTGCAGAACTCGTTGAGGGTGCCGATCGTAGCGTCCGAGGTCTCGAAGGCGTGGATGATCTCGACCAGCTTCATCACCGTCGCCGGATTGAAGAAGTGCAGCCCGGCCACCCGCCCGCGATGCTTGCACACCGCCATCAGCGCCGTCACCGACAGGGTGGAGGTGTTGGTGGTCAGCAAGGCTTCCGGCGAGACGATGCCCTCCAGGCGTTGGAACAGCGCTTTCTTGGTCTCCAAATCCTCGATGATCGATTCGATGATCAGATCGCAACCGGCCACGTCCGCTTCCTTGTTGGTCAGTTGCAGCAGGCCGAGCGTGGAATCCTTTTGCTCGGCGGTCATCTTGCCGCGCTCGACCAGCTTGCCGAGGGATTTGTCCAACCCCGACCGAATCTTGTCGGTCGAACCCGGCGTCGCCTTGACCGCAACGGTCGGGATACCGGCTTGTGCGCACACTTGCGCCACGCCCAGACCCATCGCGCCACAACCCATCACACCGACTTTCTTGATTTCCATCGCTTATCCCTTCTTGTGGAGATTGACACTTGGTTTTTTCCGGCATCGGAAAGCCCGCCGGCCCGGATAAACATTAACTATTATATTGAATTTTTAGGTTTTCCGTTAATCCATTGTTCCGGCTGGCCCGGCGGCTCAACCGGAACGGGATCAGCGATGTTTGAAGTCCGGCGCGCGTTTGCCGACGAACGCTTCCATACCCTCCTTCTGATCTTCGGTGGCGAATACCGCGTGGAAGGTGCGACGTTCGAATAACAGGCCCTCGGCCAACGAAGTTTCGAGCGCGCGGTTGACGCATTCCTTGGTCATCATCACCGCCGGCAAGGATTGCGCGGCGATGAGTTCAGCCGTTTTGACCGCCTCGGCGAGCAGGTCCGCCACCGGTACGATCCGGCTGACCAAGCCGGCGCGTTCGGCTTCGGCGGCATCCATCATCCGCCCGGTCAAGCACAACTCCATGGCTTTGGACTTGCCGACCAGCCGGGTCAGCCGCTGGGTGCCGCCAGCGCCGGGCAAAATGCCGAGCTTGATTTCGGGCTGGCCGAATTTGGCGTTGTCGCCGGCCAGAATGAAGTCGCACATCATTGCCAGCTCGCAACCGCCGCCCAAGGCGTAGCCGGCCACCGCGGCGATCACCGGCTTGCGGCACCGGCTGACCCGCTCCCAATTGCGGGTGATGAAATTGCCCTTGTAAGCGTCCATGTAAGAGTAATTTTTCATGCCCTTGATGTCGGCGCCGGCGGCGAACACCTTTTCGCCGCCCGTGAGCACGATGGCGCGGATCGCCTCGTCGGCTTCGGCGGCGTCCAACGCTTGGGTCAACTCATCCATCAGTTCGTTGGATAGCGCGTTGAAGGCTTTGGGCCGGTCAAGGGTGATGAGGGACACTGGACCGCGGGCTTCGACCCGGATCGTTTGAAAAGTCATGAATGGATCCTCCTTAGCGAGTGCTGGGGCGCTTGTGCTATTGAGGGGATCGCGCTCGCCCGGACCGGTAATAATAGGCGCGCGTCCCGACGGTTTTTGCCACCGCGCACAGTATAAGCCAGAATGGATCGGCTCAGAATGGACTGGAGCGAAGATCGCCCACCAGGATCAGGGAAATCGGCGCTGGGAAGAAGGGGCGCGAACCGTTATTCGGTAACCGACAAACGGACGCGCCAGCGGTTACATGGGCCTTTGAGGTTGCGGGAACGACACCGGTGTTACTGGCCCGTTTGGACCGACAGGGTCGGAGCGGCCGGTTGGCCGCTCCTGGGCATGGAATGGAGGTGAGAATTTTATACGGTGGGGCAGCGAGAGGCCCCGACTACGACTTAGCGTTTTTGCGTGGGGTCGAGGTTCTTGACCGGCACGAGCAACACGTTGCCCAAGCGGGCCGTATCGCCGTTGCCCAGTTCTCGCGGCTCGATAAACTGCTTGTGGGACAATGATTTTACGGAAGCCGGTTCGCTGGTTTTCGCGATCAGGCCCGAGCGGGAAGGCAGGCCCGGCGCCACTTGCTCCGCCACCGGAAACCGTTGCATCGTTGCCGGTTCACGGATAAAAGCGATTGTCTCGTTGAGAGTGGAGACATTGACGGGCTCGGATAGCTCAGGCTGTGCCAGCGGCGGCAAGTGCCGCTGCGGTATTGGAATCCAATAGGACGCCACAGCCAAGCTCATGGCCAATCCCAGGATGATAATTTGCTTGCGCTGGAGTTGAATGTTCATCTACACGACTTCCTGGTAGATATTGGCTAAAAATTTTGCTACGGTACGAAACGTACTTGCAATTGTCGTACCTATTTTAAAAGCCCCCGCCGAGAGTCTCATGAATCGTTTGAACCTATAAAACCTAAATTCTCAACATCGCTCAATTGAGCCGAAACAAAAATGATTCAACTTAGCCGTAAAAATGTTTGCATTTAAACCAAACTTTATTATTTTAGTGAAAAATACTGTGTTTTTACAATACACATTCTTGAGTCCAACAGGTGTTCCACGGCAATTTATGAAACCAAAACTGACCACTGGCAGCACTTGAAAGACCTAAAATAGAGCCTGATCGGGCCAAATTGGCCCGATCATTTTTTTGCCTTTTTTCGGGCAAAAATCAGTATAATTTTGTGTTCTTATTTTGACACAGTTACCATTGCACGAACTTAAAGCTATCCGATGAAACGAGACCCTATCAGCCCTTACTTCGACATTAAGACCGACGCCGAAGGTCATGAATACATGGAAGTGTATTTGGAAGGCATCGCCCTGCTACGGCTGGTCCTGAGCAACAAAGGCACCGCCTTCACCGAGGATGAACGGGTCGCCTTGGGGCTGGACGGTTTGCTGCCCCCGCAAGTCAATACCCTGGAGCAACAGGTCGAGCGAGTCTATCGCGGTTTTCTGCGGGAGCCCGACCCCATCGCCAAGTATCAGTACCTCAGAGCCTTGCAGGAGCGCGCCGAAACCCTGTTCTATGCCCTGCTGGAGCGGCACCTCGAAGAAATGATGCCGATTATCTACACCCCGACGGTCGGACAGGCGGTCCAACAGTTCAGCCATCTTTACCAGAACCCGCGCGGCCTGTCGTTCTCGCCGCTCAACATCGATCGCGCCGCGGGCGTGGTCCGCAATTTTCCCTGGAACGATGTGCGGATGATCGTCGCGACCGATTCCTCGGCCATCCTCGGCATCGGCGATCAGGGCTACGGCGGTCTGGCCATCGCCATCGGCAAGTTGGCGATCTACACCATCGGCGGGGGGGTCGATCCCTTCCATACCATGCCGGTCAAACTGGATGTCGGCACCGACCGGTTGGAACTGCTCAACGACGAGTTTTATCTGGGCGTGCGGCAGCGCCGTCTGCGCGGCGAGCGCTATTTGAGCTTTCTGGACAAATTCGTCAAAGCCATCCACGAACGTTGGCCGCGGGCCGTGATTCAGTGGGAGGATCTGTCCAAGGATGTCGCTTTCACGATCCTGGAACGCTACCGCAAACGACTGCCGTCCTTCAACGACGATATTCAGGGGACCGGTGCGGTGGCGTTGGCCGGCCTGCTTTCGGCCAGCCGGCTCAAGGGCGAAGCGCTGAGAGACCAGCGCATCGTCATTTTGGGGGCCGGCGCCGGCGGGATCGGCGTGGCCTGGGCCATCACCCAAGGGCTGCTCCGGGAAGGCTTGAACCCCGAAGAAGCCCGCGATCGGGTCTGCGTGCTCGATTCGCGCGGCTTGTTGGTGGAAGGCCGCAACGTCGAAGCCTACAAGCAAGCTTTCGTTCAACCGCGTACCCATATTGCAGACTGGCGCATCGCCAACGACATTCCGACCTTGCTGGAAACGATCGAGAACACCAAGGCCACGGCCCTGTTAGGGTTGAGCGGCCAAACCGGCGCCTTCAATCACCCGGTCGTGCAGGCCATGGCCCGCAATACCGCCCGACCGATCATTTTCCCGCTCTCCAACCCCACCTCAGCCTGCGAAGCCTTGCCGGAAGATATTTTGGATTGGAGCGAAGGCCGGGCCATCGTCGCGGCCGGCAGCCCCTTTCCCGATGTCGAACGGGACGGCCAGCTCTACCCGGTCGGCCAGGGCAACAATGCCTTCATTTTCCCCGGCCTGGGGTTCGGCACCATTCTGGCCGAGTGTCGCGAAGTGACCGACGCCATGGTGCTGGAAGCCGCCTATGCGCTCGCCGACTACACGGCGGCGGCGCACCTGAAAGCCGGTCGCATCTATCCGCCGGTACGCGAGCTGCGGGAAGTCAGCATCCGGGTCGGCTCCCGCGTGATCGAGCAAGCGCTGAAGGAAGGGGTCGCCGGGCGAACCGATCTCGCCGGGCGCGATCTGGATACTTATCTGCGGTCACGGTTCTGGAAGCCCCGCTATCTTCCCATCGTGCGCGGCGACCATACCGCCATGATCGACCATCCGGGCTATCCCCCTAAGGACGAATAAGCCTCCGCGACGCGGCGGATCGACCCACAGCGCGCGCCCCCCGCACCCACCTTGGGCTCCGGGCGAGTCACTCGACCGAAACTCCGAAACCCGAATTTTCGAGTTGGCTGCGGCTCATGATGGACAGAGTGCTTTCATAGGTCCGCCGCGCTTGCCGGGCGGCGCGCGCGTAGAGCGCCGCCCCGCCGGGAGACCCGGAACGCACGACGAAACTGACGGTCACACCGGTCGCTTGATAGACCCGCATGGCGCCATCCAACAAGGTGTCGCGCGTCACCGTCCGCCCGACGTAGCCGCTCAAGATTCGCGACACTTCCGCCCGATCGACGCCGCTTAGCGAACTGTCGACCTGAACCGAGCCGATGCGCCATTCGCCGCGCGAAGGCGCTGGCGACGCAGCGGCTGGCGAAGGCGTTGGAGCGGAAGCGAGTTTTTCCAACTCGACCGGCACTGTCACATCATCGTCAGCGATCCGCACGCTCACTCTCTTGGATTCGTAACCACGATCGCTCACTTCGACCGTGTAATTGCCTGGAGGCAGCGGCACCCCCGGCCGGTAAACAGACGAGGAGTTCACCAGCCGGACTCTGGCGCCTTCCGGGTTCGAGCGCACGGTGAGCCGGTATTGCGTGGGCTCGGGCGGTTTGGCCAAGGCCACCGGCACCGTCACATCGCCGTCGCTAATCCGCACCGTCAGCTGTTTGGTTTCGTAACCGACTTTGGAGACCTCCACCGTGTAACTGCCCGGCGACAGCGAAATGCCCGGCTGATACACGATGCTGGTTCCGCGCAAGCGAACGCGAGCGTCCGCCGGATCGGGACGGACGGTCAGCGCGTAGCGGCTGGGTTCCGGCTGCTTGGCCAAGGCCACCGGCACCGTCACATCGCCATCGACAATCCGCACCGTCAGCTGTTTGGTTTCGTAACCGGTCCTGGAGACTTCCACTGTATAGCCACCGGGCGCTAGCGAGACGCCGGGCCGGTAGGGAGTGCCGGTTCCGCGCAGCCGAACCTGGGCGTCCGCCGGATCGGGCCGCACCGTCAGCTGATACAAAGTCGGCGGTTTCGGTTCGGGCTGCTTGATCAGCGCGACCGGCACCGTGACATCGCTGTCGGCGATTCGCGCCGTCACCCGCTGGGTTTCATAGCCAGCCTTCGCCACCTCGACCGTATAGTTGCCGGGCGGCAACGAAACGCCGGGCCGATAGCTCGACCGGCCTCCCAGCAAGCGCACGCGGGCATCCGCCGGATCGGCTCGCACCGTCAGCCGGTACAGCGTCGGCGGCTCCGGCTCGGGTTTCTTGAGCAATGACACCGGCACGCTCACATCGCTGTCGGCAATCCGCACCGGAAGCTGTTTGGTTTCGTAGCCCATGCGGGCTATTTCCAGCGTGTAGCTACCCGGCGGTAGCGAGATACCGGCCTTGTACGCGGTCTTGCTGCCCAGCAAGCGCACGCGGGCATCCGCCGGATCGGCTTGCACCGTCAGCCGGTACGTGGTCGGCTTGGGAGGTTCGGGTTTTTTGGCCAGCTTCACGGGTACCGTCACGTCGCTGTCGAAGATCGGCACCGCGACTTGCGTGGCCTCATACCCGGCTTGGCTGATGGCGACCGTGTAATTGCCCGGCGGCAACATCACGCCCGGTTGATAGGGCGTCTTCGCGTTCAACAAGCGCACCGCCGCTTGGGGCGGATCGACTTGTACGGTCAGGCGATACTGTCGGACGGGCGGCGGCGCTGGAGCCATCTTCTCCAGCACCATCGGAACGCTGACTTCGCTGTCGATAATCTGAACCGGAAATTTGTGCGAAACGTAGCCCTCGCGAGCCACTTCGATGTCATAATGACCCGGCGGTAACGGGATTCCCGGCTGATAAGGAACGGGCGCGTTGAGCAAGCGAACCTTCGCGTCCGCGGGTTCGGGACGGACCGTCAGGGCGTAGCGAGCCTTCTCCAGCGCCACGTTGAGGACCGCATCGCGGTCGCCGATGCGCAGCGGGATCTTGCGCGAGGCATACCCCGGCTTGGAGACCTCAACCTCATAGTCTCCCACCGCTAGCCGGATTCCCGGTTGATAGGGCGTCGGATGGTTGAGCAAGCGGATGCCGGCGTCGGCGGGATCGCTCCTGACCGTCAGCGCATAAGTCTGCGGCGCGGCGGGTGGGGCCATCACCATGGCGGCCAGATCGTTGACCTTGATCTGGATGGCGTCGATATCCTTATCCTGAATCTGTCCGCTGCCCAGCAGGGAGGCCGTTTTGGTGTCGATCAGCCGCGCGGTGACGGTAATGAGATCCCCCAGTTTCGAGATGCCGCCGGTGACCACCGCGTCGACCCCGTACAGCCGCCCCAACTCGGCGGCGGTCTTGGGATCGAGCAAGCCGGTGGAACCCAATTCCTGAGCCTTGGCGATCTTGGCCGCCGCCGATAGCGGCAGCCGATCCTTGAGCGTGAACCGGCCGGTGTTGGCGATGGCCGACATCATCAGATCGGCGAGGATCGCGCCGGCTTGCTCGTTCAGCTCGCCCCTGACGCTGAACTCGACCACCGTCGCCGTCATCCGCTCCTGAGCCGGTTCGGCGGCCGCCCAGACCCGCTCGCCGCCCAGTAGCGCCAGCAGCGCCAGCAGCGCCAGCAGCACTTCAAGCCGTTTCCGCGCGGTAACACGCCCGAGGCTTTCACTACCTAGCAGATCGTCTGTCATGGTTCCAGCACCAAACGAAATCCCAAGTCGAATTTCCGATACTCCGGCGCGGCTGGGAACCGATAGGCGAACCGCACCAAACCCGGATAATCGGACCAGGA
>DPWB01000040.1:2188-5293 GCA_003527885.1 Candidatus Competibacteraceae bacterium | reverse complement strand
GAAGACGGAATACGACATCTGGTACGGTCTGGTGGCCCGGGGGATGTGAAAAAGAGACAGGCCAAGCCCCGGGCGGAAAAGGAGGGCGTGGCTCTTACCCCTCCCCCGCCCGCCGTGGAGCTAGCATCCGCCACACCCGCGCGGTTGCCTTCAAGGGTGAAAGCCAGTCCCGAAACCCCGCCGCTCTTGTCGTATGTCAGCAAAGGCGATGCGTTGCTGGCCCAGGGTGATGTGGCCTCCGCGCGGTTATTCTATCTGGAGGCGGCCGGCGCGGGCTTTGCCCCCGCCATGACCGCCGTCGGCAAAACCTACGACCCCATCGTGTTGGGCGGTTTGCAGATCAAGGGGTTCTTCGCCGATCCCAAAAAAGCCGTGGAGTGGTATTTGAAAGCACAGAAAGCGGGAAGCCCCGAGAGTTCGGGATACCTTCAGGCCTTGAGGCAGTCGCTGGCCGGTTCGCCGGCGCTGGAAACCGCGGGGGTAAAGGAGTTGCCCCAATAAAGGCTCACCGGTGAGTTTGCAGCCATTGCTCCACGGCCGGGAAGCGGGTCCAACCGGGGAGGGTCGCCGATAAGCTGACCTCGCGCCATTTGGGGTGACGTGGAGGCTTTTGGAACTCATTGAGATGCTCTAAAAAGTAAGTCGCGAAGTCGGCGACTTTTTTGTGGCGCTTGAACCTTCGCGGGTTCCATTGGTAGACCGCCAGCACGGCGCTGACCGCAACCGTTCTGATCTCTTCATTGGCAGGAATCAGGTTCGGATAATCCTGATGGCTGATGGTGGCGGGAGGGTAGGTATCCAGTAGCCCGGCACTGTAATCGACCGCCAGCAAGCGTAAGTTTTCAGCGGCCGCTATTTTCTCGAACAAGGTCACCGGCTTGCCCGCGACATACGCCAGCGCGCCGATCTCGCCGTTTTTCAGTTTTTCCAAGGCGGTTGCTTGGTCGTAATAGGTAGGCTCCACACCGATTTTTAAAGTGTCGAACAGGGTGCTGGCGGTGATGGCCGTGCCGCTGCCTTTAACGTCGAAATTGACTTTTTTACCGGTTAAGCCTGCGAGATTGTCGATATCGGCTTTAGCGAGCAGATGAAATTCTTCATTGTACAATTTGGTGATGTAGCTTATTTTCTTGTCGATGTTCGGATACGTGTTTTGGCGCTTTAAATATTCCAGCACATCGGATTGGACGATAGCCATATCGATGCCTTTCAAATATAAAAGATCGTCGATATTTTGTACCGACCCCTGACCCGCAATGGTCAGGACGCGTAGGTTTGGATTGTCCAGAACCGCGGCCATATCGGCGGCGATGCGGATATAGGTCCCGCCGATGCCGCCCGCGATGATGCCGACCACGCCTTTATTCGAAAGGTGGTCCACGCGGCCCCGCGAGTTGGGGTCTCGATCCGCCGGGGAGGTGGCCAGGGCGATGGACGCCATGCTCGCCAGCCAGAGCCAAACGCCATAACGGAGAACTTTATTCATACCTTGCGACCCTGCCTTGTTTGGGGTTCTGATTTTATCCACCCCCACCGCTCGGCGACAAAAATTTCGTGGGGTTTGAAGTGGGTTTTGTAAGCCATTTTAGCGCATTGTTCGATCCAGTAGCCGAGATACAACCACCGTAAGCCCAGCCGCCGCGACTCGGCGATTTGCCACAGGATCGCGAAAGTGCCCAATCCGCGCGTTTTTTCCTCGGGGTCGAAAAACGTGTAAACCGCCGATAAGCCGTTCTCCAGGCGGTCCATGACCGCGACCGCCAGCAGTTTCTGATCCCGGCGGAATTCGGCCAAGCCCGTCGGGCTCCAGCGCGAGGCGATGAAGGACCAATAGTTTTCCGGGTTGGCGGGGTCCATGCCGCCGCCGGTATGTCGGACCCGCAGATAGCGGCCGAACAGCTCGAAATGCTCTTGTTTGAATTCCGCGTTGATCACTTGAGCGTCCAAGTCCCGGTTCCGCATCAGGATGCGGCGCTGCGAGCGATCCGGCTGAAAGCGCTCCACCGGAATGCGCAGCGACCGGCAGGCCATGCAGCCGCGACAGTGCGGCCGGTAGACGTGATCGCCGCTGCGCCGGAACCCCAACTCCGCCAATCGCGTGTACAGGCGCCCGTCAGTCTCGGCCGGATCGGCGACCAGGTTGCGGGCTTGACGGTCTGGCAAGTAGCTGCAGGGATAGTCGGTGGTCAGAAACATCCGCAGGTCGTACAGCGAATCCCGGGGGTTGCTCATGGCGGCGGGACGGGCGAGAACGCGGTGCGGAGGTCGGCATCGAGCCGCCAGGGGCCAAGCTGGCTTGGCAGGGCACAATAACGTTGCAGCAGGGCCAGGAAGTCGGCGCGGGGGATCTCGACGGCCCCCATCCGCGAGAGATGTTCGGTGCGCACCTGGCAATCGATCAGGGCGAAATTCCAGCGTCGCAACTGCGCGGCCAGCAGCGCCAAGGCGACCTTGGAGGCGTCGCTCATCAGGCTGAACATCGATTCGCCATAGAACACCCGACCCACCGTTACCCCGTACAGTCCGCCCACCAATTCGCCCTGATGCCAGATTTCGATGGAGTGCGCGTGGCCCAGGTCGTGTAGCCGGCAGTAGGCCCGCTGCATTTCCGGCGTGATCCAGGTGCCGGAGTAGGGATCGCGGGGCGCCGCGCAAGCGGACATTATAGCCGCGAAGTCGGTGTCGGCGGTGCCGGAAAACATGGCTTTACGCAAGGTCTTGCGCAAGCTGCGCGAAACGTTGATCCGCTCGGGAAACAGCACCAGGCGCGGGTCGGGCGACCACCACAGGATGGGCTGGCCGGGCGAGTACCACGGGAAGATGCCGTGCCGGTAGGCGCGCAACAACCGGCGCGGGCTCAAGCTGCCGCCGGCCGCCAGCAAGCCTTGGGGTTCGTCCAGCGCCCGCTCGGGGTGGGGAAAAGGTTGGCTGTCGTCACGCGGGTCCAACCAGGGCAGGCGCATCGAGCGTCACCTCGTCTCGATAAGGCGAATGTTCCCATAATCCTCGGGCATAATCGCGCACGGCCGGCGTTTCCCGCTTCAGAAAATCGGCGATGGCGCGGCGAAAATCCGGCTGGGCGATCCAGTGCGCCGAGTGCGTCAG